>CBDUIU010000738.1:0-2666 GCA_965367335.1 uncultured Saprospiraceae bacterium | reverse complement strand
GATTAATTACCCCGGGAAAATAATGTTGAGCCCGAATCGCGGACGCATCATTTTTTTCCATGTTGAACCACTCATCATTATCAATAAAATTGATGGGGCCACATGGCACAAAATAAAGACCCGCAGAATCAAAAGCCTCATTTAACCGAAGTAGGGCATTTGTGATATCTTCCGTTAAAACGCTGCTGTTACCATTGGAGGGACGAATCGCATGAATTTGCACAGGCACTTCATCCGTGGAACGGTTAGTCGCAGGAGCGCGCAATTGTTCCTGGGTTTCCAATTGATCTTTAATCGCTAAAAATGCTTGAACTTCGGCGGGACTCACCTCGGTCCCACAAAATGAAGATCCTGCTTGTGCAGAGAGTTGTGGAGCTATAAACAGGAGTAGTAAGAAGATTAGGGTAAAGTTTGTTCTCATCTTATTATTGATTTAGCTGTTAAAGGTAAGCCTTATTAACAAACCTACAGGAGCTTAGTTTGACTGGAAAGAGACAAAAGCCTGATTGTCAATTAGCCGAAGAAGGTCTCGGGAAATTCAATAAACTGAGGCGCCACAGCATCCGTCAGCCAAACACCATTTGCCGAACGAAAGAACAGATGGCCGGCTACAGCCATTTGAGCTGCTTTTATCTTTAATATAATCGGTGTGCCGTGACGCATACCAACTTTGCGGGCCGTAGCTTCATCAGCAGAAAGGTGAACGTGATGGCGATTGCGTTTTACTAAGCCATGTAGCTGAATAGAAGTTAAATTTTTCACAGCGGTCCCATGATAAAGTAATACAGGAGGATGGAGTGGCTCATAACCCAGGTCAACAGTAACAGAATGTCCCTGGTTAGCACGGATATATTTTCCACCCTCACTGAACGAGAAGCGTTGTTTGTCATTTGTTGCTACAACTTCTTCCAATAGTACTCGGGTCAAATGAATTCCCTGCTCATTAAATCCTTGAATGAGTTGATCAATAAGACACCAGCCCTGTTCGTCTAAAATCAATTGAAAATTTTCCGGACGATGACGAAGTGCAAGGGATAATTTCTTACTAATAAATTTGAGTTGTTTAGCATCCATTTTTAATGAGCTGATTGATCGCAGCAGTGCGTATACAGATTTATTGCTGAAAGAATTGATGTTCCGGGGGATGCCTCCAAAATCAGAAAATTGAAGTTAAAAAATCATATTAGAACGATTGCCATCCAATGATTTTTGCCAGTATAAACGATGAGTCCCTAATTCTAAAGCAACGAGATAACCCATACCTTCTACATCAAAAAAACAACCACCATCAATATCCATCACTCGTTTAGTTTCAAACTGTACATGCATGGTCTCTAATTCTGCACGACGCATAGGTGTATGGCCGTGAATAATATATCTTTCCCCTAACCAATTATAATCAATGGCATCATACCATCGCCGAATCCATAACATACTAACAGCATCTTCAAACGGATCGGGAATACGGAAGTTCAGACCGGCATGAACCAGGATATAATTATCCACTTCATAAAACCGGGGAAGGTTTTCCAGAAAATGTAAATACTTGGTAGGGATATCTTCCGCACGCCTAACACCAAAGCTGTGCAAAGTAGCAATACCTCCATGGCGCAACCAATCTGCGTTGGCTGTAAAACTTTTGGCGGCACGCAGCAACATAACATCATGATTACCCTGCAGACAGTAAATTTGCAAGCCTGACGCTTGTAATTCCCAAATTAGATCGATCACCTGTTTGCTATCCGGCCCGCGGTCAGTAAAGTCACCTAACAGATACAACTGATCACTGGGTTCCAGTTTGATCTGTTCCAGCAAAGCTTTAAAACTGTGCAAACAGCCGTGAATATCCGATATAACAAATTTTCGATTCATCTAATTAGTTCAAATAAATCACAAAGATAGCGTAAATACATACTATTGCTTACATTATGTTCTAACAATAATCCATAGAAATAAAGTTCCGGTAAATCTTTCCCTCTCTATTCTATCTTTTACAAAGCAGTAACACTAGTAGCAAAATGAAATTTGTTTGTTATGCAACAAGCTGCGTGAATAATCGTAAGAAGCAAACTGACAGTACGGTATAATAAGGCAAATTTGATAATTGCATTGTGCAAAGATTACTATATATAAAATATTTTCCTTATCATTATGCCGACATTCAATTTCTTTTAACCTTATATCTCAGAACGCTATGGGCAAATTTGATGATCAAATTGCAACTTTCGAAAAAGCCATGAAGGAAAAGGTTGGGATCAAAAAACCTGATATGGAATTGCTAACTGCAATTGCTAAATCAATGGGTCCTTCTCTTTACCGCAAAGATGCCGGCACGGTAGCATGCAGCGACAAAAGCGAGCTGGAAAGAATTAAAAAGAATTTCCTCATTAAAAAATTAGGCTTGGCGGATACGCCAAAACTTGATGATGCGATGAAGGAAGTTTGTAAACAATTCGGCTCTTCTAATCGCAACAAGTACCGCGCGGTTTTCTATTACCTTCTGGTGAAGAAGTTCAGAAAATCTGCTTTGTACAAGTCATAGGCTTGTTCATGTGGAAAAACAATAGCCCGTCGATGTTACTGCCGACGGGCTATTTTTTTGCGAAGGAACTATTTACATTCTAACAATCTGCTTGACAAACGTCCATCGTTCTGTTTTCACGCGG
>CBDUIU010000737.1:0-2691 GCA_965367335.1 uncultured Saprospiraceae bacterium | reverse complement strand
GTCTAAACTAAAAATGATCTAACCATGTACACAGCCATCACTCACAATATCAAGATCAGTGTTGAAGCTTTTTACCAGGCACAACAATCTAATCCATTGGTTAATCGCTATATCCACGCGTATCGCGTCTACATTGAAAACCTTAGCCCGGAAACGGTTCAGTTGCTGAGCCGCCACTGGGTAATCGTTGATTCTAACGGCATTACCCGGGAAGTGGAAGGCGATGGTGTTATTGGTAAGCAGCCTATTCTCAATCCCGGTCAAAATCACGAGTACAGCTCCTGGTCTCCCCTGGCCACGGATATGGGAAAAATGTACGGTACCTTTACTATGCGTAGTTTAGAAAATGATCGCATGTTCAAGGTGAATATTCCGGTGTTTCAGTTGATCGCTCCTTTCAAAGCCAATTAAAACCATTTTAGCACTTGCTCCTCATAACCTCCATTCGTCCGAAAATCGCCACAATCTTCGTCTCCTGCCATATCAGTGGAAATTTTTACGGACCGATTCGTATAGCTGGGTCGTAATTCCAGCCATCGGCAAGGGTCATCCACAGCTTCAATCAAAGGGAGTATACCACGACGATCAAAAGAAGAGGTCTTACAAATAATATTCGCTGTTTTTTCATCTAATAATTCTACGAGAACCGGATCCATCTCCAGGTTTGCTAGTTTGCTATCCAAGCCTTTGGCACTAGCCTTACCCCTGGCAATCTGATAAAGATCTTGTGTTCCGTATTCTTCGATCATCCGATCCAGCAAATGACGATCTTGCATCATCACTGCCTCAAACACCATTATATAATATAACTGATATTCCTGCTGTAGTGACTTTAGAAAACCTGTGGTAATATAAAAATCGCCACCAGGTATAACAAAAGCATTACGGATATCCGATTCAATAATCCGAACCTGCCAGGTCCTGGCCTGATTCCAACGATTAATATCCGGCGAACGACGATCCAGCTGCATTTCTCTTGTCGCCTGCTGGTATAAATCGCGCACATAAGCATAAATGGTAGATTGGTAAGGAGGCATATCAGGCAACAAAGGAAAAACCTGACGGTTCGCAGCAATAGCCAACTTAAGTTCTTCGCCCAGGCGCTCGCGCAAGGGTTTATCAAATTCACTGGGCTTAATAATAGGTTCTATATCTTCTCGACAGGACGCCAGAGCGAGTAACAAAAAAACGCTCAGCAAAAGCTGAAACGGGTTGTTCATGAAGTGCATTGTTCTTGTTTTTTGTTTTACAAGTCGTCTTTCTAAACGACTTCATCAGTGTTCTGCTGACCTGGTTTTTGCAGCAAAAATCAATCCAAAAAGCGTTAAAACGAAGGGGGGATTTGAGGTTGATGGGAAATGAATATTAGCCCTTTTTAAGGAAAAAAGCAAGGAAAATGCGCTTGCTGCCTTGCAGTAATTTTACCACTTTTCGGCTTAAGAGAACCGAATAATCTCCGCCTCCAGGAATTTGTCAGCAATGCGATATTTTTTTATCTTTACCTCATGAGCAACCTTCCAACTCTCCATCTTCCTACTCGCTTTGGCACCTTTGCCATCAAAGGCTCCGAACTAGGTATACGCCAGGTGAGGCTAGTCGACAAAACCGGCCCGGACAGCCCCGATCTTCCTCAACCACTCTACGATTGTGCCCAGCAACTCCAGGAATATTTTAACCGAAAACGGGATACCTTTGACTTGCCCCTGGACTGGAGTGATCACCCTGACTTTCACCAGGCAGTGTGGGCTCAGCTTTTGAAGATTCCTTATGGCCGAACGACATCCTATTCGGCAATAGCAAAGGCTTTGGGCAACCCCAAAAGTGTTCGTGCCGTCGGACAGGCAAATCGTAACAATGCAATTGCAATTATTGTTCCCTGCCATCGGGTAGTGGCCGCCTCGGGTGAGTTACATGGTTACTTTTATGGACTGGAGATGAAACGACAGTTATTGGAATTAGAAAACCCGATGAGTTACGGAGCACAAGGTTCCTTATTTTAACGTACTAAAAAGACTTTGTCTTTGTGCGCTTTCTTAGTTAAAAAAAGTGGCTTGCATCAATTTTTCAATCAGCCTTTTTTAATATTTTCATTCAAGTCCCCCTGGCATTTTAATTTTTCTTTAGTAACCTTTACCAAAGATATCCACCTATTTTCGAAACCTCGTCTTTAATAAGGACCATACCCTACACTTATGAAAATTCGGATTTCACCAATAACACTCTTACTCTTTCCTCTCCAGATAATTATCGGGACCCCTCTCCTCGCCCAAAATCCCGCTAAGAAAACCATGGACTATCATGTCTATGATATCTGGAATGAAATCGAAGAACCGCAGTTGTCAAATGATGGCAAGTGGCTGACTTATCGCCTTCAACCTGATGACGGAGACGCTACTTTAATATTATATCATACTGCTACCGGAAAAGAGCGCCAATTTAACAGAGGTGAAGATGCCCAGTTTTCTCATAATAGTGAATGGCTGGCGTTTAAGATCGAAGCTCCACAAGATACGGTACGAGCAATGCAACGACGCAAAGTCAAAAAGAAAGATTTACCTGCTGATACCCTGGCAATTGTGAACTTATCCATGGGGTATGTAGAAAAAGTATCAGATTTAAAAAAGTTTGAGTTTCCTGAAAAGTGGGATGGGGTTATTGTATTTCAAACTAAAGGATTTAATGGGGAGGAGG
>CBDUIU010000736.1:0-2716 GCA_965367335.1 uncultured Saprospiraceae bacterium | reverse complement strand
CAAACTTCGGTTTGAATTCGAATTTGTTGGTTTTAATATGAGTGAACAAGTAGATTATGCGTACCGATTGGAAGGGTATCATAAGCAATGGATTCACTCTGCCCTACCTTCTTTCGAGCTGGCCTCACTTCCTCCGGGGTCTTACTCCCTTTCCGCAAAGGCTTGTATTCAAAATAGTCAGATTTGCAGCCCAACCTTAAATCGTAGTTTTACCATTTCCCCGCCCTTCTGGAAAAGCTGGTGGTTCCGAGCAATCAGCCTGGTGGGCATCGCTGCGTTGGTTTACCTTTTCTTCCGTATCCGCATCCTTACCTATAACCGCGATGTAGTTCGTGAACTGATCCAACTCTTGATTTCACGGTTTAAAAAAGAGCCATTCATCGTGGTTAAAGACATCAAGGATGGAAGCAATACGCGCATTAACTTATTGGCGGTCAAATGGATTACCAGTAATCGCAATTACATCAGCATTTATATGGATGGTGACGAAATCACCACCCGGGCTCCTTTGAAAGAGATCGAACAGCAATTAAAGCAGACTAAGGACAACCCTTGTGTCCGTATTCATCGCTCCTTTATTGTCAACAAAATGGCCGTTCAGGCCTGGCATTCTTCTTTTGTGAAAATTGGAGCGCAACAAATTCCGGTTGGGCCTGCTTATAAGGAGCATTTGGAGGAAATCATAGCTTGATGCCTGCTTAGGACACGTTTTCAAAGCGCCTCCTGTGTTTTATCTTTTGAGGCTTGTTCGATTTTCGTCCCGACTTTACTCCCCTTCGTCCCAAAGCCCTGTTTTACTGCATCTTTAGCACAAATCTAGTAGTACTATTACCTGAAATCAACACCGGTGTTATTTCATTTTAATTCTTGATCGATCTTCGGTCTAAGGCCACTTTTGGCAGCAACTTTTAAAAAAATAGAAATGACACGACAAATTACTCTAATTGGCAGCCTTTGTCTGCTATTTTTCTTTGGTTATGGTCAGCCCCATTCCTTATATTTTAGTGGAGAAAGTGAAATGCTCCAAATAGATGCTTCCGCGGGGAATGGTATTCGAACAATCCAGCTTTGGTTCAAACCAGATAGAAATTATGATGAAACAAATGGTATTCCCGCAACGATATTTTACCGTGATGCATCTGATCAGCGCGGTGAGTTTGGCTTGTATATAGGTCCCTCTTCTTGGGTCGGTCAGGAAGGAAAATTGGTTTTTTCCCGTAATATGGATACTCAAAGAGAATTGATCACCTCCAATGCTGCTTCCTGGAAAGCGGGGGAATGGTATCATGTTATTGCTTGTATCGATCCTATTCACGGGATGCGGATGTACATCAATGGCACCTTACAAACAGATCAAAACAATTCGACTGCAGCTACCGATAGCCGGTTAGAAAAAGTAACGGTGGGTGCCTGGGGGATAGCTGGTTTCAGAACATTCAAAGGTGAAATTGATGATATCAGTGTCTGGGACCGGACCTTAACAACACAGGAGACGGAGCAATTCATGCGCCGGGATGCAGTGGGTAACTTAACTTATAGTGGTCTGTTGGCCTATTGGGATTTTAACGAAGGGAAAGGATTGACGGCTTTTGATTTAATGGGTCAAATGGATGTCTCAGTTGACAGTAGTCAATGGCGGAATTCGGGTATGGCCATGCGGCTGGATTCCAATCAGCCATCAATTGATTTGAGTTCGGAAGTAGGAACAGGAGTCCGATCTATAGAGTTATGGTTCCGGCCTTCTTTTAAAATTGATGAAAATTTACCTAATCCGGCAGCCTTAATCTTTCGGGAATCGCCGAATGAAAGAGAGGAACATGGTTTGTATTTTGGTCCGTCTAATTGGGCCGGACAGGAAGGCAGACTCGTATTCAGCATCCAGGATCAAAATAGCGGAATTCACCGGATAGCTTCAGATAGCAATAGTTGGGATCCGACCCGATGGTATCACGTAGCGGGAGTTATTGATCCAGTGAAGGGGATGCGACTTTATATTGATGGCCAGATCCAAAGTGATACCAACACCTATACTCAAGCAACGGCTGCACTTGCTTATCCAACAGTGATGGGCAAATGGGGCTTTAGAGAAATCCGCTATTATGAGGGTTTAATTGATGAGGTGCGCATCTGGCAACGGGCGCTTTCGCCTGAAGAGGTTGCCGCTCATCTATGCACTACTAGTATAGATGGTAGCAATCTAGTAGCTTATTATGCTTTTAATAATGCTGGTGATTCAAGTATTACGGATCTCTCGGCTAATCATTATGATGCGACATTAAGTTCAACTACGCACTGGGAAGAAAGCCGCAACTGTGCTGTTATTCCTGAATTCGAAATGACTACCTCTGTGCCCCGGACTCCTCTACTCCGACAAGAAAAACTAACGATCCAGCCTAACCCGGTGACTACGGACACCCAAATTTTCTTCCCTGATCACAACTACCGGGAGTGGCATTGGCAGTTGTTTAATAGCCTGGGACAACTACTTCAACAGGAAACCGGTAATGGTACGGTGATTCATTTTTCCCGGACAGGCCATTCATCCGGTGTCTATTATTTCCGCGTAACCGATCAAGCGACCAGCGAGGAATTTGTAGAAAAAATGATCATTCATTGATGGCTCTTCTTTCTTCAAAAAACCATTTATTTTAACCCTGTAACCAGTAGTTGAATTTGTTACCCGGGAGGTGTTTAAAAGCGCCTCCCGGTTTTTTTT
>CBDUIU010000735.1:0-2721 GCA_965367335.1 uncultured Saprospiraceae bacterium | reverse complement strand
AAATATGGGTTTAACAGATTCTCATCATATTGGCAGGATGATCATCAATAAAAACAATCCTGATGAATTGGTAGTTGGAGCAATTGGCCATTTATACACGCCAAACGCAGAACGTGGAGTTTTTAAAACCACTGATGGTGGATTGAGCTGGGAAGCAATAAGTCCGGACCTCACACGTAATGAAAAGGACAAACACGGGCCGGGTGGTGGTCCCTATACCAATGAAGCCGCGGGTGGTGAAAACTACAATACCATCATGTCGCTGGTGGAGTCGCCCCATGAAAAGGGAGTGTTATATGCCGGTACCGATGACGGCCTTGTGCAGCTAACGCGAAATGGCGGAGCTACATGGAGCAACGTAACTCCCAAAGGCCTAAGAGAAGGGATCATTAATAGTATTGAGGTCTCTCCTCATGATCCTGGCACTGCTTATATTACGGTAATGCGGTATAAATCCATGGATCTGAAACCTTACATCTACAAAACCAACGATTACGGTACCAGCTGGACCGCGATCACTAATGGTATCAAAGGAGAGCATACTTTCGTTCGTGTGGTAAGAGAAGACCCCAAACGAAAAGGACTGCTTTATGCCGGTACCGAAACAGGACTCTATATTTCCTGGAATGATGGTCGCGACTGGCAGGCTTTTCAGCTTAATTTACCGATAGTACCCATCAATGACCTGGTAATCCATAATAACGATCTGGTGGCTGCAACTGCGGGACGCTCTTTCTGGATCCTGGACGACCTGGGAGCTATTCAGAATAAGCAAAATAATACAGATGCCTTAAAGATCTTCAAGCCCAGGGATACGCCTTTATTCTTCGGAGGGCAGAGTAACAATCCTACCATTGGGCATAATCCACCTTCGGGCGTGATATTCGATTACTATATCAAGGAGGTAGCAGACTCTATTCCTATTACTCTTGAGGTGCTGCAAAATGGTAAAGTGATACGAACGATAAGTAGTGAAAAAGACGAGAAATTTAAGTCATGGCCAGGCGGACCTCCTACTCCCGCCGTGCTTCCGGCTAAGGCGGGCTTTAACAGATACTATTGGAATTTTAGAAGAGAATCCCTTCCGGCGGTTTCGGAGGTATTTGTCTTCGGAAACCTATCCGGGTCGCATGTTGGTCCCGGCACTTATACTCTCAGACTCAAGCAAGGCGATGCGGTTTCAGAAACAACAGTAACTATAACTGCAGATCCGAACATCAATGCAACACAAGCCGATTTCAACGAGCAGCAGCGTATGTTGGTGGAGATCGAAGCGATGGTAAAGGATATACACGAATCTGTGAATTCGATGCGTTCGGCGGGTAATCAGCTTAAATCCTATGCTAAATTGCTAAAACATAACGACAAGGCAAAGGACCTCCTTACCAAAGGAGATTCACTACACAAAAGGATCACCTCCTGGGAGGAGAATCTTATTCAGGCGAAGCAAAAAACCTTTCAGGATGTGATCAATTACAATAACAAGCTTAATTCGGAGCTTTTATTTCTGAAGAGTTTTATTGAAGGCCCAATGCCAAATGTTACACGAGGATCCAGGCAAAGACTTGCAGATCTGAAGGAGGACTGGAAAACCTACGAGCAGGAACGGAACGCTATTATCAACACCGAAATGGCCGAATATAACCGAATGTTCAGAGAACTAGATATCCCGGCTATTATAATAGAAGCGAAAAACTAGTAACCTGGCGATATAACGGGTTAGCCTTCATTATCAGAAACGAATAACCAATGATAAAATTCTTTAGAAAAATTAGACATAGGCTACTCTCTGAAAATAAATTTAGTAAGTATCTAATTTATGCTATTGGAGAAATTATTCTTGTCGTTATAGGTATTTTAATTGCGCTTTATATTAATAATCTCAATACGGAGAAACAAGATGCTATTACTTTGAATGGCTATTTAAATAACATCGCAGAAAATATCAAATCTGACCAAATAAATCTTGAAAAAATTTCAGTTTTTCGTGACAGCTCAATAATTGGCTCAATGTATTTTATGACAATGATCGAACAAGAATCCAAAGATCAATACAAAATTTATTTTTCCAAATATTTTAATTATAATCCATGGCTTGACGAATCCTTTCAATCTAATCAAAGTGGATTTGAGGCTTTAAAGAATTCTGGTTATTTAAATAAAATTCATCAAACGGATTTGGAAACTCAATTGTATAAATATTACAGTTTAGTGCAAAAAATTAAAGATGAAGAACAAAGTCTCAACAATTTTATGGAAGAAATGGAGTATGATATGTACAAAAATAATATCGTACAGAAAACGAAACTAATAATTAGGAAACTCTTCAAGAATATAGAAACGCCAGATGATATAACTCAATTACAACAAATTTTAAATTACCCAGCTTTCGTAGGCAGTCATTCAAGGAATTCTGGAACAAAATATATGAATGATCTCTATAAGGAACTTATGATAGTTAATGAAAATCTCATGGCTGAAATTGAAGAAATAACGAAAGGCTAACAGCGCATAACTCAAATGGCTATGTTTATAAGTAGTTTGGCCATTTGAATCTATAAAATTGATATCTTTAACTAAACAAATTAACCTAACGGCTTAGCTGTTCAGCTGAATCACAGCCACCAACCGCCGCTAGCGTAATTAAGGAACGTTAACTGTTATCCCGTCTTAATTTACGCTGTATCTTATTGATAGCAGATTCTATCGACTTCTCCGGTT
>CBDUIU010000734.1:0-2722 GCA_965367335.1 uncultured Saprospiraceae bacterium | reverse complement strand
CCTTAGCTTGTCCTGCCCAAACGCATGTAACGTCTTTCGGACAACGAGAATCCTCAAGTACTTCTATAAATTCTAAAGTTACATCGTTAATTATCACTAATTCACCCAACGCTACTTTAACGGCGATCGTTGGTACTTCCACTTTCGAATCCTGAGAAAATCCCAAAGTTGTAATAAGCGTAAAAAGTAAAAGTATAGTCTTTTTCATTGTTGAATTTTAAGTATTATAAAGGTATACGAAAAAATGATGCCAATTTTATCCTCTAAACAAAAAGAAGTCATCTTTCATATGTTCTATTTTTTCATCTTTATTGGTAATTATATATTCTAAAGCAAGATTGGTAAAACTCTCACCTTTATCGGTTAAAGAGACAATATCATTTTCAATAGTAACCATATTATTTTTTAAGGCGAGTTCAAGAACGGTTTTAGCCCTAACCCTTTGCCAATTAATATGCTCATTAAGGTGATTAATATGGCGTTCGTTTTCTTCAGCGTGATTATTTAAGTGAAGCAGGAAAGTGATCAACGAAACCTCTGTTCGTTGTTGCTTCTGCCTGTATAACACAGAAAGCAAGCCTTTCCGAGGAGCAAAAAGATACACCATTAAAAAAACGATTCCCAATACCGTTGTCATAGATCCCGAAATGGACGCATCCATCAAATTCGCCATCCAATAGCCTGCTATGGCCGAAAATACCCCAAACAAAACCGAAAGCCACAGCATTTTTTTAAGATCGCTTGTTAGTAAATAGGAGGTCGCCGCCGGTGCGATCATTAAAGCAACAACCAAAATAGCCCCTACAGCATCAAAAGCACCAACCACTGTAATGGAAGAGACAGACATTAACCCATAGTGAATGACCAAGGGTGAAAATCCTAATGCAGAAGACAAACCTACATCAAAGGTGCTTACTTTTAATTCTTTAAAGAACAGGATTAATAAAATTAGCGTTATCAACAATACGCACCCCATAACCCAGAGGGATTTTGGTCCAACGTCCATTCCGGAAATTAATAAACGGTCGAAAGGCGCAAAAGCCAGCTCTCCAAGCAAAACTGCATCTACATCCAGGTGAACGTCATTTGCATTCTTAGCGATCAGGATCACTCCAATACTAAATAGCGCAGGAAAAACTAATCCAATAGCGGTGTCTTCTTTTACAAGCCCCGTTTTCTGAATTACCTCAACCAAAACTACCGTAATTACCCCAGTAATTGCGGCGAGTAAAATAAGGAGTGGGGAATTTAGATCTTGTGTGATAAAAAACCCAATTACAATTCCCGGTAAGATAG
Organism: uncultured Saprospiraceae bacterium; assembly: GCA_965367335.1. Classification (GTDB taxonomy): domain Bacteria; phylum Bacteroidota; class Bacteroidia; order Chitinophagales; family Saprospiraceae; genus CBDUIU01. The sequence continues at coordinate 1,426 of CBDUIU010000734.1, read as the reverse complement.
AATGACTAATAGCATCACTTATTAAGGCCATTTTCCTCAATACGAGAAATACCCCCGGGATGGCACAAGCGATAGCAACCAGAGATGCAATGATCTGTATTTCTATTTGCGGACTAGTCATTTTTTGGCTGTTGATTATACAAATCTTTGGCTTCATCGAATCCCTTCTCCGTCAGCGCCCAACTCTGACCGCTAAGGGAGATCCATTCCTTTTCTTCCATCGCTCTCAAAGTATTCTTTGTAAATCCCTGAAAGTTATTTAATATTCTAATTGCGTGTGGATGCGAAATATCTTCATGAGTTTTTGCAATTCCGTACATAAACTGAAGCGTCTTCTTAAGTTGAAGGTCTGTTCGGTTTTTTCTGAATCTAATTTCCCGAAACAATAAGCCTCTGCCCGGGGAAAATATAAATGAGATAAGCACAAAGACTCCGGCCACCAGCACGATTACCGGACCGGTAGAAAGATTGTTCTCACTCGCACTAATGGCGGTTCCGAACACTCCCGAAAAAGCGCCGAAAATCGCTGCAAGAAAAACCATGGTACCCAGACTATTGGTCCATTGTCTGGCAGCTGCAGCCGGAGCTAACAACATCGCACTCATTAAAACAACGCCTACAGTTTGAAGTCCGAGGACAATTGCCAAGACAATAAAAAAGGTGATTAAAACATCAATAAACTTGGTATTAAACCCTAAAGTCTTGGTAAAATCGGCATCAAAGAGTAATACTTTAAATTCCTTCCAGAAAAGCACCATGACAAGTAAACTAATTCCTGTGACGAGAACCATAACCTGCACGTCTTTTTCTACCAAAGTTGCCGCTTGCCCAAACAGATATTTATCCAATCCCGCCTGATTTGCGTTGGGTTGCTTCTGAATAAAAGTGAGTAAAAGCATTCCGAAGCCAAAAAATAATGAAAGTATTAATCCTAAGGCAGTATCACTTTTTAAATGAGTTTTTGTAATGATTCCCCTAATCCAAAATGTTCCTATTAAACCACTCACTAAAGCACCAAGCAGTAACACATTCGAATCTTTTGCTCCGGTGATTAGAAATGCTATTGCTATCCCCGGTAATGCTGCATGGGAAATCGCATCGCCAAGCAAACTTTGTTTTCTAAGTACCGCAAAGCTCCCTAACATACCGCAAATGGCCCCTAATACAGCAGTTCCCAGCGTGATAGTACGAAGGGTATAATCTGTAAACAAAAGCTCAAAATATTCACTTAGAGTCACTTTATCATTTTTTCTCTACAACCTACTTGTTAATAGCCACCTTGTAATTAATTCCGTAGGTCTTGGTTAGATTATCATCATTAAAAATTTCTTTTACAGGGCCGGTAGCAATTTTTTTAACGTTTAAAAACGTTACCCAATCAAAATACTCCGGCACCGTTTGAAGATCGTGATGCACGACAACAACT
>CBDUIU010000733.1:0-2724 GCA_965367335.1 uncultured Saprospiraceae bacterium | reverse complement strand
AAAACGCATGGAGATTACCTCATTTTTAAATGGGTATAAAGAAGAAATGGTTGCTTGTGATCCACGTCTCTAACGCCCTTATTCATCAAATGTTGAAGACCAGAGGGACACAGGTTCCAACTTATCTTGGCAGAAACATCATTCGTTTTCCTTTTACAGACTCATCAAATTGTCCATGGTGATATGCTAAGTGACCACTCACAATGGTGCTCTTTATTTTTCCGGTAAACTCATGTCCGGCAAAAGGTGTCCAGCCACATTTATAGTAAACACTTTCGTTGGTCACCGTCCATTTCTCATTTGGATCAACAAGAACAATATCTGCCCAATACCCTTCATCAAGATACCCTCGATCTTTGATACGAAAACACTCTGCGGGAGCATGGCACATCTTTTCCACAATTTTTTCCATACTAATTCTTCCCTGATGGAAAAATTCTAACATAACATTTAACGTGTGTTGAATTAACGGCAAACCAGATGGCGCTTTAAAATAAGTATTGTTCTTTTCTTCGAAGGTATGTGGCGCATGATCTGTAGCAATAATATCCAGGCGATTATCCAGCAAAGCCGGAAACAGAGCGTCTCTATGATGTGCTTCTTTGATTGCCGGATTGCATTTGATTTTGCTACCCAGTCGCTCATAATCATCCCGACAAAAATAGAGATGATGTACACAAACCTCTGCGGTGATCCTTTTTTCTTGTAGCGGGATATCGTTTCTAAAGAGGGCTAACTCATCAGCGGTAGAGATATGTAAGATATGTAAGCGGGTACCATGTTTTTTAGCTAGATCAACAGCCATACTTGAGGAAATTAAACAGCCCTCAGCAGATCGGATCTCGGGATGATAATGAAAGGGTATATCCTCCCCTAGTCGTTCACGGTAAGCCGCCTCATTTGCCCGGATAGTCACTTCGTCCTCACAATGTGTTGCAATAAGCATCGGGGTGCGGGAAAAGATAGCTTCCAGTGTTTTGGGCTCATCTACCAACATGTTCCCAGTACTGGATCCCATGAAGACTTTAATGCCACAGACATTTTCCGCATTTGTTTTTAGCACCTCTTCGATATTATCGTTAGAAGCCCCCATAAAGAAAGAATAATTTGCCAGAGATTGAACGGAAGCTCTCTGATATTTCCAATCGAGGGCTTCTTGAGTAAGGGCTGGAGGCTTAGTGTTGGGCATTTCCATGAATGAGGTAACGCCGCCAGCTACTGCTGCGCGTGGTTCGGTGTATAGATCTGCTTTATGGGTAAGACCAGGTTCGCGGAAATGCACCTGATCATCAATTATTCCAGGAAGTGCCAATAAACCACTGGCATCTATGATTTTATCTACTTTTTCTTCGATCGTTACATCAATCTTATCAATTCGCCCATTCTTAATGAGTATATCTTTTTCCGAGCGTTGGTGTCGATTTACAATGGTTGCATTTTTAATCAGAATAGTAGACATAGAAAGGATTTTAAAAGTTTGGATCGGCGAAAATAGGAATTCATGTGGAATTATGGCATTTAATTTGCTTTAAATTACCCTTAACTAAGGAACAAAATAGCCAACAACATGCGTAAACCATTTTATATTTTTTCAGCTTATACCCTAGGTTTCCTTTTATGTTTTGCCTTTTTCAATTTTCTGATTTACCTGTTTCAATTACATGTAGTCATAGGATTATTAGTATTAGCATTTTTGTGCCTTACCACAATCTTAATTTTAACTGATCCTGAAACTGTGCAAGAGTTAAATGAACAAGATTAAATTTGTTGCTTTCCTTTCCCATCGCTCAGCTCCACTAAATATTATTTGACCTTCCTTTTTTCAACTTCTGACTTCAATGCCTATAACATTGCCTTAGAATTTTTTTGGATCATTTTTAGCTTCTAGAAGATCATTTATGACAATGTTGTTCTTTTAATCCTCCCGAATAATTTGTTCTTTATCAAACCTAATCTTAAATAAACATGCATACCTACTCATTTACTATTCCTGAAATAGACCAACTACATACCAGGTTAAAAACGCAAATTTCTGAAGATTTCATTCCATCATTAGGAATTGTTTTCTGTGACAAAAAGCACGATTTAGCTGCCATTAGTAAAACTTTCGACCACTTCGCTATCGATATTATCGGTTGTACTACCGCCGGAGAGATTTGTAATGACGAACTGAAAAAAGGCTCAATTACAGTGATGTTGTTCGATGTATCAAAGCAATTTTTCAAGGTTGGATTTCAACCAGTAAAAGACAATGATCACTTTGACTCCGCTGAAGAGATGGGCAAATTTGCAGTCAATTGCTTCAGCAACCCAAGTATGATTTTACTATCCGGAGGGATTACCCGGGATGCAGACCAAATGGTTGCCGGGTTGAAAGCAGGACTGGCCAAAGAAATACCCTTATTTGGAGGACTAGCTGGTGATAGTGCTGAAATGAATCAAACTTTTGTATTTACAAATCAAGGAAAATTTGCCGATAATGGCTTGGCCTCAATTATTTTTGATGGAGACCATATAGAGTTAGAAGGATTAGCGGTGAGTGGTTGGGAGGCGATAGGAAAAGAATATCAGATTACCCGTGCCAATGGAAATATCGTCTATGAGATTGACAATCGTCCGGCCATGGATATTTTTGTTGATGTATTTGGGAAATTTGATAATACTATTGTTAGTGGAGAACCAGTAAAATCTCGATTCTGGATCAAGCCAGCCCCTCCGGCATTT
>CBDUIU010000732.1:0-2730 GCA_965367335.1 uncultured Saprospiraceae bacterium | reverse complement strand
TGAGGTTGATACGAACTAAGTGATAAACCCCAAATTTGCTTTAGCAAAGAGATAAGCCAATCCGCTAAAGGCGGTATAAACTTTTATAAACTAGTTGATGGGGTTGATACGTTCATACGAACTAAGTGATAAACTACAAATTTGCTTTAGCAAAGAGATAAACCAACCCGCTAAAGGCGGTATAAACTTTATAAACTAGTTGATGAGGTTGATGCGTTTTACACAAGTTAAGTGATGACTATGAATTATCTTGCCCTCTTGACTCTTCAGTCATTTGATTTTACGGCTTATATTCCATCTAAAATTGGAAGCAAAGTCAATTGTTACTGGTGAAAACAAGCAATAAACATTTACCAGCAAAAAGGAAAAACAACTTTAGACGAATGAAGCATTATTTACCTGCCTTTCTTTTTTTATTTGTTGTCATTAAGTTAGGAGCGCAAAATTTCAACCGACCGGTGCCAGACAGGTTTGCGGAATATGAGTTTATGAAGTATGACAGCAGTTACCACGGGCAGTATTTTATTGCACCTTTTTACCCTAAAAAAATTTCTGGCTATGATCCTTCTCTGGGGATCTTAGATGAAGATGGCTACTTATTGTGGTATCATCAGCTATCGGAGGGAGCACTGACAAATTTTAAATATCACCCTGCTAACCATCTTTTCTCTTTTACTTTTACCCTGACTGCCGACTATGGCTATTCCATTGTAATGGATACCTATTTTAATATCGTAGATACGGTCTTTCAGATCAATTGGGTCAGTCTTGACAATCACGAGTTTCAGGTGCTGGAAAATGGTAATTACCTGCTCTCTGGCAGGACAGATAGTGTGGTGGATTTAAGCGCCCATAAGTTGAAGGGCGCCTGGGGAAGTGATACGACGCATATCCGAGGCTTTGTCATCCAGGAATTAGCGCCTCATACGCATGAGCTGTTGTTTCAATGGAATAGCAATGATCATATTGACCCGCTATTGTCCTATGAAAAAGTTTACAATTACAATCGGGCTAATTTCGATTATTGTCATGGCAATACGATAGAAAAAGATGCAGACGGTAATTATATGGTCTCCTTCCGACACCTCAACGCGGTCTATAAAGTAGATTCGCTTACCGGAAATGTCATTTGGAAACTCGGCGGTAAAGACAGCGATTTTACCTTCACAAACGATCTTGGATTTAGCGCCCAACACGATATCAGAAGATTGTCAAACGGCAATATCAGCATCTTTGATAATGCCAATATGTCTTCCGAACCCCAGGCTTCCAGGCCGGTTGAATATGTATTGGATACCCTTAATCGGACGGCCACCAAAGTTTGGGAGTATTTACATGAGCCGAGGATTTATGCACCTGCGATGGGCAACTATCAGCGTACTCCTGAAGGATTTCATATGATCAGCTATGGTTTGAGTAATCGCCCTGACCTCAGCATGATCCTACTGAATGAGCAGGATTCCACCTATACTTATCGGGGACTTACGCTGGAGCTTCCTTTTGCGATTGACCGACCGAAAGTGAGTTGTACTCCTGAGAATGGTAAAATCACCTTAGCGGCCCCGTCGGGTTATCAGACTTACCTGTGGAGCACCGGTGATACGACGCCCGTGATCATGGTAGCGGATACCGGGGTTTACCAGCTTTGGGTAAATAAAGGAATAGGGATGGTGGGGTCTTTGCCTGTTTATATTTGTGATCTTAATGCGGATTGTTGTGATCGCTTGCCTGATAATAATATCCTGCCTATATTTAGCGATTCATTGCAGGCACATTCTGCTGTTGATTTGAGACAATTTGGGTTTGTGAAAAATCCTTTGCTCATTGTTTTACTGCTGGGCTTCCTATATCTCTCTGGTTATCTGTTAGTTAGAAAATTTCGAAGAGAGAAGGTACGATGATTTAAGCAGCCGGCACCGGGCCTCCCACAGCATCAAATAGGAGAACCCAACAAATCCACCACCTCACCCAATACAACTGTTAAAAAACACGTTATTAATAGTCGAAAGGAAGCGTGAATACGCCTTTCCATCAATTGCTTTAATCAAATTAATAAATATGAAACCTATATTTTCTTTTATTTTTTTCCTATCCCTCATCACCGCTGCAGAAGCGCAATTTAAGCCCGCAGAGAATGGCGGATTGACCATCAAAGTTAGCGATGGCACTTTAACCGGGCGCAATAGCCAGGTTCAAGGCCGGTCGGACATTCCTACTTCTTATGATCAAGTTGGCAGAAAAGCAGGGGCAGCGAAAAACACCCTGGTCTTCGACGACCCTATCCGCGAACTGACCATGACCGAATGCATTCAGGCCGCAGCTTTTCTGGAGCGTCCCAAATATGGCAAAATCGGCTTTATGCTGATCTTTTCTATCAATGATGCCATCGGCGGACAACAAGCCACCTTAGAGGTCAACGGAGAAACCTATCAAGGGGTCTACCGGCTGATTCGCCAAAAAACAACTTCCGAAGAGCCGATACCTCCGGGGATGGCTCCTTACCGGATCATGGGCACGTTTTTCTTGTTAGGGATGTCCTAAGCATAGGGCACAACAATGTGCGTTTTTGCCCGCTACCGTATGTTATATCCAGGATGATTTCATCAGAGATCATATCGCCTGGAAAAGGGGAATCCTCAATCGAAAAATAGCGGTTGGGGATTCCCTTTTTAATTTACAGCATACTAGAAAACACAGAAACTAACCAAACTAAAGGCTCATTTGCAAGCA
>CBDUIU010000731.1:0-2730 GCA_965367335.1 uncultured Saprospiraceae bacterium | reverse complement strand
TAAGCATGGCTATTTAAATAAACGAATAGAAGCTTACATTAATATTGAAGGGTGCATCCTTTGCTTTGACGGATTGGGCATTGTAGAACCAGGCGTAACTGATGTGCTCACGGCAGGGCATGATATTGGAACCTTTCTGGCTAATATAGATTTAGAGCCAGCAACGCTCAACCGGACATTTCGATTAGAAAATATTTACTACGATTATAATGCTTATGAAATCCGGGAAGATGCAGCAGAAGAGTTAAAAAAATTGGTCGTTGCACTCAAAGATAATCCAACCATCATCGTTGAGATGGGCTCACACACTGATGCACGCGGACAATCAGGCTATAACCTTAGTCTCTCTCAAAAAAGGGCAAAAGCTGCGATGGAGTATTTGATAGAAGTAGGGGGCATCTCCAGACAGCGCTTAACCTGGAGAGGGTATGGAGAAAACCAGCTGACCAACAATTGCGGGGATGGCGTGGCCTGTCCGGAAAACCTGCATCAGGCAAATCGTCGTACCGAATTAAAAATCGTTGGGTTTACGATTGATGACCCGCTAGCGAATATGAGTCTAAAGGAAATAATCAGGGATGAGCGATTGATGCGTGAGGTAGAAGAAAGTGAAGTGGTTAGAGTTTCGAAGGACAACTAGCTATTGAGAGGCGTTAATTGGCCAAGGCCAATTAACGCCTTTCCAGCATCATTTATATTTCAGACCCACCAACTACCTCTACCCATTGGCCCGGTTTACGTGCACTGATTGTATTATCATACATGGCTTCACTCACTAAACTTGGCAGATAGAACCGCCCCTGATAAGCAGCGTTAAGTTGTACCCTAAAAACTTCTGTCTTGTTACGGCCAATGTCATAGTACGTATAAACGCGATCATCCCGGATATCCTGATAGTTCGGATAAGAGGTTTGTTTAAACCTTTCTGCATTAGACATCCGGGTGTTTGTAATTTCCCATCCAGAAGGAAATACCTGGTTGAGTGTCATATCCCGGTACCAATTCAAACGGGTGCCCGGGTTGGTAATCGATACTTCAGCAATAAAATCTGTTCCCTGCTCAATCCGGCTGACATCCAGTGATTTACCATCCAGTGATTTATAACTGACTTTCAATTGCAAATCATTCTCTGCACTAGTCTGATCGCCAATCAATGGTTGTCCGGAAAGTACAACTCTGGCATATAGTATCTTTTGGGTAGCATTTTTGACCAACACTCCTTGTTTAGAAGGTTGATCGACGGGTAAGTCTTTGATATCAATTGACTTGGAAGAACCTGCGTTGATCACTTGCTCTCCTTTAGTTTGGTAGGCATACTCTAATGGCCCACCTACTTGACTGTTCCCTACAAATTTCCCCAGAGCTAATAAACTATATGCAATAGTATGTGTACCATACCAGCGTTCAGAGCTAATTTTTTCTGCAATTATCTTAGCTAGCTTTGCCGCCTTTTCGTTCTCCTTTAGCAAGACCAAAGTCTCCAGAATCATCGCTTCATCGCGTGTTTCTGAACCATAGGTATAAGATATTTCTGTATAAGGTTTTACAGAACTGCTTAGATTGGAAATTATTTGTTTTCCAACTTCAGGTTTTCCCGCTAAGGTATACGCTGCTGCCAGCCTCCATTTTGCCAGGTTATCCAGCCGGTCATCTTCTCTCAAACGATTCATGGCTCCCAATTCAGGTGAACCGGCGAGCGCCAGGGTATACAGACGATAGGCCTGATCCAATTCATTACGATCACGGCTATAACCACTATCATCCATCTCCGGATTCCAGCTTCTAGCGACTTTCGCTTGGTATGATTTCCAACGCTCCAACATATTTGGTGGCAAACTATAACCCAACTCCTTAGCTTCAATCATGAAATGTCCTACGTAGTTCGTACCCCAATAAGTAGCACTCCGATTGCCCGGCCAGTAGGAAAATCCTCCCGCCGTCGTCTGGTATCGGCGAAATTTATTAATTGCAGCTTCAATATTACTTTTAGTCTTGTTCTTAAGTTTTTCATCCATCTCAATCAATTTACCTACATATAGCTGGGGGAAAACTGCTGAGGTGGTTTGCTCTAAACAACCATGTGGATAGCGGATCAGCCAACGTAACCGTCGTTGCAAATTCAGTGGTGGAATATTAGATACCTCCAGAGAGGCCGTGTTGGTTCCTGCTACACCTGGCATCTTATAATCCTGTGACCACTCTTCACCCGGTTGGATGACCTTATCGATGACATCAGCTATATATGGATTAGGATTGCGAATATCAATTTCAATTTCCTGGGTAGCACGTTCACTGCCACCCTGAGCGGATACTTTAAACTTAGCAACTCCAACCCGTTCGGTAACCCGTAAATTAAATGTTACAATTTCATCACCGGGTGAAGAAAAATTAATCTCTTTTTGCGGAGCACCTAGAATCTCAACCAAACCACTTGTCTCCTCCAAAGTCAGTCTAACATTTTTAACCCGATCCTCCATGGCAAATACATTTACCGGCAAAGTGAGGGTTTCACCCGGGCCGAGCACACGGGGCAAGGTGGCTAAGATCATCAGTGGCTTCCGGACCGGCGTTGTCTTGTCCGCTCTACCATAAGCACCGTTATTACAAGCTACCACCATGGTGCGGACAGAGCCAACGTAGTTAGGCATGGTAAATTCATGTTTTGCACGTTTACCTTTTTCCAGATAAAAGCAAATTCCTTTTTGTATAAGTCACATCCACTTTCCTGCC
>CBDUIU010000730.1:0-2734 GCA_965367335.1 uncultured Saprospiraceae bacterium | reverse complement strand
ACCACTCAAGGGCTGGAAGGTAATCTGATTACGGGCCTTAATTCGTATTTTTTGTACAAAAGGCACCTTTACTTCATCGTAAAACTGAATGGCATCATAAGCCACTATGGTGGTTTTGGCTGGAACATCAATGGTGCGGTTTGTAGAGATTTTGATGCTTTCAATTTCTTCCTCACTATTAGAAGTGGTGTTCGTTCTGGTGAGGCTGTTTTCAATGGAATTGGTAAAAGACGCACTAGCGGTGGTAGAAGCCCCTGCACCATAAAAACTACCGGATAAGGTCACCTCCGCGGAGTAGGTCGCCGATGAAGTTGTACTGGAATGAAGCTGCAGCGATTCTTGTCTGCTCACGCTTTTTGCAAAAGATTTGGAGCGCTCCGTTCCGATAGATACACTGGTCACAGCAGGGCTGCAATTACGAATTTCTTCACTAAATGCAAACTCCATTTTAGCAGGAGGCATTATCGGTGTACTATATTTTGAGCCCAAATCCTGGATGGTCCAATCTATGCTGGCAGCAATAAGCCGCCATTGAGTAGAGAGCCGTTCCGGGTCTCTGCCGATGAGCCTGATCGCCACCCGACCATTGTCTATGCCTTCCATATAGTTGCCCGTAAGCATAGATTGGATGTTCACATAGCCATCCCCTCTATTGACCACCTTAAATTTATTAGAAGAGCTTGTACTTGATCCCGCACTTCCAAAAGACATATAATCACCAGATGACGCCACCGAATGAAGTATTTTGCCAACAGAAGGAGCACCTCCCGGCCCAGTACGATCTAGTTCTATCTCATACACATTGCTCACGGATGTTGGTAAAAAAGTTAATTCCTGTAACTTTCTAGTGCTGGTGATGAACAGCGGAGCCATATGATAGGCGGTTTTATCTGTATTATTCCCCCCAAAGGTCAATAACTTCCCGGTATGTCGATTTTGTAGAAAATATTTCATCTTTGAAATAGATTGGAAAGGCTCAACCGGTGGGATATTCAGGTTTTCTCCAAGGTTGAAAAAACGATTTTTCTGGTCGAATATCGCGGAAGTTTCTGTGCGATCTATCACTGTAACGCCACCACTGTTCTTTACAATAATCCGGATAGGTGTCCCTTTCGCTAAAGCCTCTTTTTGCTCCTCGCTTACATCAGCAGCATTCCAACTAAAGACCGTCATGTGGGTGAAAGGATCAATGGTCTTCGTGTCGCTAAGACTTGTCAATAATGAATTTTGAAATTCAATGGTCAATTCACTAGCTTCCCGCCGACGCTTGACGACTTCCCTGGTTTCAAAGGTCAGTCCAATTTGGCCGAGATCTATCTCTAAGTCTGGAGTCACACTATTTTTTGTCAATTCTGTTTCCTGAGGAACAGCCTCCTCTTTTTTACAAGATTGTGAACTAATAAATATAGTGATCAGGCAAATTAAGAACAAGGATCGTTTCATAACTTTATCAATTTAATGGGTCATTAGGATTATAAATGGTTGTCAAAACAAAGCTATGACATCCTGGAGGGGAGGTGGGCCACATGTTTGGGTAGTCGGGAATTCTGGCGTGCCATCCAGAAAGTGAGCAATCAGATGAGAATACAACTGCTCCTGAAGCTGAATCTAAGGAGTTAAACAAACTTCTGTCAGAAGAAGAGCGCGCATTTTACTACTTCCCTTTGGACTCCATGATAACTACCTATCAATCACTTACACCCTTGAGGAGCTAATAGACCAACTTAATAATACAATTGTAGAGGGAATGTACATCGGAAATCCAGGAAGGTTATCCGATGACTATTTCAGTTACGAAGCCCTACGGCGGATGATCAACAAGGAAGGGATCCTGACAGCCTTACGCAAAAGCCCATTCGAAAAATCGAATGGGCTTTTTTACTCGTGGTCCCACTTGGGCTCGAACCAAGGACCCCCTGATTATGAGTCAGGTGCTACTAACCAACTGAGCTATGGGACCGATAAGGCTTTTCTCACGTCTTGCACATCAATCCTGTAAACAATCCGTAGACAAAGCCCTGCAAAAGTACATTTTTTTGGGAAAAAGGGTTCAAATTAGGAGAGGGTTTTTTACGCCTTCCTTCTAATGGCCGTTTGTGGAAACAAGATGATCAGGGGGCATAAATGCCGGCTCAGCCTGTCACTATCTCAAAACGATCAATGATTGGCGAGCCTGTTGTTCGCTGTTTCCAATGCGGACTATGTAGAATCCTGGAATTAGATCTTGCACATTTAGAAAATTCTCCTGGGCGTTTAGAGTCCCGGCGATCCGTAATTTTCCCTCCACATCCCAGATCTCAACGAGCGTAGCCGTACCGGGCAATCCTGAAAACCGGAGGTAATCTGTTGCGGGATTGGGATAGAACGAAAAAGCCGCCTCCGAATCTAGACGGACATGCACTACTTGCGAATACTCAAACTGGCCGTCGTAATCTATTTGCTTTAAGCGATAGTAGTTGTCTCCATTTGGTGCCTGCCGGTCCAGGTAAGTATAGTGCTGCGTGTGCTGGGTGGTTCCGGCTCCGGCAACAAAGCCGATGGTTTCCCAGGTGCCGTTGAGGGCCATTCTTTGGATTTCAAAACCGGCGTTATTGAGTTCGGAGGCGGTCTGCCAGTCAAGCTGAACAGCCTCATCTGCTTCATGACCGGTAAATGAAATCAGCTCTACCGGAAGTATGCCCGCATACTCAATCGTGACATCATTGGAGTTGTAAGTGACCACAAAGTCGTGTCC
>CBDUIU010000729.1:0-2738 GCA_965367335.1 uncultured Saprospiraceae bacterium | reverse complement strand
AATTAGCTCAGGTAACTTGTCCGGTATTGGTGCTAGGCAGTTGGTATGCAGGCAAGGATTATGGCATTACGGCGGAAAGTGTCCAAAAGTCTTATGCCAGTCAGTTAGCAAAAGTCAAAAATTGTAACATTAAAATTGCAAAAACGGCGAGACACTTTATTATGTATGATGAATTTGATTGGTACCTAAAAGAAGTAAAAAATTTTCTGGTACATGCAAAATAAACAAGAACGATTTCAGGAGATCGTCAATACCTATCAGGATGTAGTGTATCGGCTTTGTCGGGGCTATTATCCCAATAGTCAGGATGTTGACGATCTCTATCAGGAAATCTGGATAAAAATCTGGATGAAGCTGGAGCAGTTCCGCGGAGAGGCGAATATCGGTACCTGGATTTATCGCATTGCAACGAATACAGCTATCAGTCACAAACGTCGGGAAAAACAACAACAGCATCTGTTTTTCAACAATGAAATCACAAAACCTATTGCTGCTGATTCCACTTCGCTAGAAGAAAAACAACGTCAGGAGGAACAGCTACAACAGCTTTATCAGGCTATACATCAACTACCTGAGATGGACCGGATTATCATCACAATGGTCCTAGAAAACACGCCATATCAGACGATTGCAGAGGTGACAGGTTTAACTTTAAATTATGTTGGCGTAAAGATTAACCGAATAAAAGCCAGTATCAAAAAAATGCTGGTAACAAAACCAATTTAATATCATGGAAGAAGATTTTCAACAATGGCAAAACCTCTGGCAACAGCAAGCTGCCAAGCCTATCGATACCGAAGGTTTAGTCGCTTTTCTGAATAAAAGTATTCGAAAAACACGAAGGGAAAGATGGGGCATGGGAATTTCATTTTTTGTTACCGCTGCCTTTCTAATTTATATGGGTTTTCAATATGGATCTATCACCACCTATATTGGTTTAGGAATGATCATATTTGCGATGGCTTTTATTTTTACACTGGCCATGCGCAGACAGTTACCAATTACAAAACGAGAAGACCAACTGGCCAATCGTGATTATTTAACTGTCAGCATTCAATACCTGGAAGACCAAATGTCTTTGACCTCTACTTATATGTGGTGGTATGCCGTCTTGTTAATTGTAGGAATTAATATTGCTCAGATTAATACGGTTCAGGCTTTGGGGTTTTCGATGATTATCAATCTTGGACTACATCTCGGATTTTCATTATTTATGTTCTTGCTATTTTATGTTTCTATAAAAAAACGGGAAAAACAGCATCAGGACAACCTACAGATAAAACTGGAAAGTTTAAGGAACTTGCTTCAACAACTGGATAAAAATGGCAACTGAGATCTTTTTAGTAAGTTTGTGAGATTACGGAATAATTAATGAGTTCCCATCAGGATTTCCCTGACTAAAAACGACCTGGCCCGGAACTAACTGATGTTGTCTTTCAAGGCTTTGACACTGCAAAAAATGAATCGATACTTTTTTCTCTACCTACTTTTATTCTGTCTGTTTTTTCCTAATTGCAAAGATCATAAAGCGATTGACCTCGCCAACTTTCAACAACTTCAACAATCAGTTTACAGTTCCTGGCCCAACAATGTTAATGATCCCTTTTTCATACCTGACAAAAATAGCTTAGCCGAACAACTCAGCCGGGCACTACAATGGAAATCTGAACTCCAAGATATCTCCGTTGCTCATCTGCCCCTCGCTTTACAGCGTAAAAGGGATAGCTTGCTCCAAATTTGTGATCAAACGATTGAGCAATTGTCCGTGCAACAAATTCATCGCTGGCAAGCTAGCTGGTATGATGTAGGGCCGATATTACAACAATTACAAACGCAAGAGCCGGAATTATTCAATCAGGCTGTCAAACAAGTGCCTGCATATTACGAAGTAGCTAAGCAAAACCTGGACTCTACGGATCTGAATCAACTGAATACCGCTATTCGGTTCAATGTAGCTACTTTTAGATGGCTGACAGAACTGGAGAAAAAGTCAGCGCAAGAGCCGACTATTTACCAGGCAAAATTAGCGGTTAAAGATTTTGTGGCTTATTGTAACAGCTTGGTGTTTGAATATTATGACGGGGTAGCGGAATAGAGGATCAAGGCGTTTTTAAGATACTAAGATTGCGGTGGGATTTGGAGGAACCAATGTTTTTCTTTTTCCGTTAGATTACTCATGTGGATTAGGGCTGTATTGAGGTTTATTGAGGTATGAGAGTTTATTTGGGGTTTATTCAATGCATTGGTAAGCAGGATCTACTACGCTGGCACTATGAGCGGATAAATTTTCCTCGGTCGAGTGAAGCCTATTTTTCCGTAGCGAGCAGACTTACTCCCTTAGTAGCAACAGATTAAAACCACCAGCAATTAAATGCACTTCCACTCCTGATCCGTCCAACTACATAATTTATACTTATTCAATAGACGCCACCCAAAATGCCCGATCCAAATACTCCTTCCCGCCCCATGTTTCGCCTTTTTACTTATCTGGATAATTATCGCGGAAAACTGTGGTCGGCTATTTCCAATAGTGTGATCAATAAGATCTTTGATCTCATGCCTCCGTTTTTAACGGCCTGGTTTATTGATACCGTTAGTGGAAACACACCGCAGTGGATCAGTAGCTGGACTGGGTATACGGAAACCTGGACAATTTTAATCTTCTTAGCGGTACTCACTTACCTTATCTTTGGTTTTGAAAGCTTCCATCACTTTGTTAAAGGCTTCCATATCGGTTA
>CBDUIU010000728.1:0-2740 GCA_965367335.1 uncultured Saprospiraceae bacterium | reverse complement strand
GTTGATATTCAGGTTGACCAGGATTAACCAACGGCCCAAGCATGTTAAAAAAGGTTTTGACCCCAAGTTGGCGACGAATAGGTGCCACCGTTTTCATTGCCGGGTGAAATTTGGGTGCATGAAGAAAGCATATATTTGCGGTATCCAATTGACGATAGAGTTGGTCGACATCATTGGTAAAGTTATATCCCAGATGTTCTAATACATTAGAAGATCCACAGGCAGAAGACACGCCATAGTTTCCGTGTTTTGTTACCTGGTAACCAGCTCCGGCAATAACAAATGAAGATAAAGTACTGATATTAAAGGTGTTTTTCCCATCTCCGCCAGTCCCCACAATGTCTATCGTTTTTCTTCCTTCAAGATCAAAAGGAACACAAAGCTCCAATAGCGCATCCCGGAATCCCTGCAACTCTTCGACCGAGATAGCACGCATGAGATATACGGTAATGAAAGCAGCAATTTGTGCCTCATTATATTCATTATTGGAAATTTTCACCAAAATTTCCCTGGCTTCTTCGCGACTCAGTTTTTCGTGGTCAAAAAGTCTCGTCAGTATTTTTTTCATCAATTAACTGTTTATGGTATTTGGCAATACGCTCGATTTCTGCCGTAAAGCGGCCTCGTTCAGAAAATTCTCTAACATTTTGTGCCCGTACTCTGTCATTATAGATTCCGGATGGAATTGCACGCCTTTAACATGGTGCGTACGGTGAGACATCGCCATAATAGATTGATCACTAGCTACGGCAGTAACCCTTAATTCCGTGGGGACATTTTCGCGACTCACGACCCAACTATGATAGCGTCCTGCAATAAACTGATTGGGCATATCAGTAAAAATTTGTTCTGCGGGATCAATTACATCAATATTAGTTGCTATACCATGATATACTTGGTCTAAGTTGATCAATTCACCTCCGAAGGCTTCGCCAATCGCTTGCAAACCCAGGCACACACCAAAGATAGACTTAGTTGCTGCATAGCGTTGAATTAAGGCTGGCATAATCCCAGCGTCAGACGGAACACCAGGGCCTGGTGATAATATAATGGTATCATAAGTAGCGACTTCATCCAGGGTAATTGCATCATTCCGAAATACATCCAATGGATCACCACTTATTTCTTTGAGGTATTGTACCAGGTTATAGGTAAATGAGTCGTAATTATCGAGTACTAAAATTTTCATGATTAGGCTAATTTTTCTGCTTCAATCAGTGCTTTGGTCAAGGCACCTAATTTATTATTTACTTCCTGCAGTTCACTTTCCGGAACAGACGCAGCAACAATACCAGCTCCCGCCTGATAATGCAGGGTATTACCTTTACTCAAAAAAGAACGAATAATGATAGCCTGATTCATATCTCCATTGAAGCCAATGTAGCCAATACCTCCGCCATATGTACTTCGGTTAGTATTCTCGTACTCATCAATCAGTTGCATGGCTTTGTATTTAGGCGCTCCGGAAAGCGTTCCAGCAGGAAAAGTATCACCAAATACACGAATTGGATTAGTTTGAGGCTGTAGTTGCCCCTCCACATTAGAAACCAAATGAATCACATGACTGAAGTATTGGATCTCCTTTAGGTCCTTTACTTCTACTTTTTCAGAATGCTTACCTAAATCATTCCGAGCTAAATCTACTAACATAATATGCTCGGCATTTTCTTTAGGATCCTTGGCTAATGCTTCAGCGTTAATTCTATCCTGTTCATCATTTCCAGTACGGCGATAAGTTCCAGCAATTGGATTTACTCGAGCAACATGATCCTTAATGACCAACTGTGCTTCTGGTGAAGAACCAAATATCTTATAATTGCCATAATCAAAATAGAATAAATAAGGAGAAGGGTTGATGGAGCGCAGTACACGATATACATTAAAATCATCTCCAGAAAAACGATGAGAGAACCGGCGAGAAAAGACGATCTGGAATACATCCCCAAGCTGGCAATGTTTTTTACCCAGGCTTACTAATCCCTTAAATTCTTCATCCGTTAAGTTAGAGGATTCCTGGCCTTCCAGTCTAAACTGATAGGTTCCAAATACCTGATTGCGTATCAACCGGAATACTTTATCAACTTTACTTGGCTCGCCTGGGATCTGATTCTCGATGACATACATTTCGTCTTTAAAATGATTCACAGCAATGACAAATCGATATAATTGATAATTAATATCCGGCAACTCTGTATGTCTTTTGTTTGTATCAAACTTTAAGGTATCAAAATACTGATAGGCGTCAAATGAAGTATGGCCAAAAAATCCGTTCATTCCATTAAATCCCTCAGGAGACTCCACTGCAAAACTTTGTGTAAATGATTGCAGCATTTGCGGCACAACACTATAGTCATCCAGACGTTCCTCTATTCTTATTTGATTTGGAAAATACTGATTAACCGTTCCGTTTTGCACTTTAAACCCTGCGATCGGATCCAGGCCGATAAAAGAGAGGCAATTTTCCTTTGATCGAAAATCGGTACTTTCTAATAAAACAGATTCACTAAAATGATCACGTAATTTAAGATAAATACTTACCGGAGTAACTGTATCCGCCAATAGTCTTTGAACTTTTGGCTTTACTATTATCCTTACTTGCTCAGAGGTTATAGAATTTGACATAGGATACTTATAAAATATGATTCAAATAGATTCCAACTATTATACTTGTTGGCAGGCTAAAATGTTTTCCTTAAATGGATAAATACAAAAGCGGCTTGTCGAGTTTTAGACCAGCCGC
>CBDUIU010000727.1:0-2741 GCA_965367335.1 uncultured Saprospiraceae bacterium | reverse complement strand
GGGAAAACATGTTGTTGTTATTGGCGGTGGTGATACCGGCTCTGATTGTGTGGGAACCTCTAATCGGCATGGTGCGGCTTCTGTTACTCAGCTGGAAATTATGCCGATGCCTCCAAACGCAAGAGACCCACTTTCCTGGCCGAATTGGCCCTGGATACTCCGGACCTCCTCTTCTCACGAAGAAGGCTGCGAACGCGAATGGGCAATTTTAACCAAAGCATTTATTAAGGATAAAAAGGGGCAGGTCAAAGCACTGAAAATTGTCAAGGTCGAATGGGTTAAGGACGAGACCACCGGGAGGTTTACCAAATTTAATGAGGTGCCGGGTACAGAAGAGTCTATTCCCTGTGACTTGGTGTTGCTGGCAATGGGGTTTGTACATCCTCAGCTGGAAGGTATGCTTCAACAGCTAAGTGTCAATACAGATGAACGAAATAATGTGCAAGCGGAAAACTATCAGACTAGTATAAGCAAAGTTTTTGCAGCGGGAGATATGCGCAGAGGGCAATCTTTAGTCGTTTGGGCCATTGCGGAAGGGCGAGAAGCGGCACAAGCCGTGGATGAATTTTTGATGGGCTAGGAGGTTTTGTGATGCTTCAGGCGATTGAATCTCATGAGCTTTTAGAAAGAGCTGATGAGATTTTATTTTTTTAACATTACTTCACTGAAAAAGTAGGCTTATTCCATTGAAAATTGTATCTTTGCCCCGCAATTTTCGAAAGTTCTTTGCTTATGTCAGTTTTGAAAGCATATACGATACCGCTACTGGGCCTGAAGGTCGGAATACATGAATATGATTTTGAGGTGGATAGCAATTTTTTTGCTGCCCTCGAAGATTCGCCCATTCAGGAGGGTAATTTCAAGGTAAAACTCTATCTGGATAAACGCCCTGATGAAATGTTGGTACTCATTTTTAGCTTTCAGGGTAAAATAAGCACAGATTGTGATCGCTGCCTGGCAGAAATTCAGTTACCTGTAGAAGGGGAAGAGCAGTTAGTCGTCAAGTATGCGGATGAGCCCAGGGAGGAAGCGGAAGTAATTTATCTGGCTAAAGAAGCAGCAGAGCTAAACGTAGCTCGGTTCATTTATGAATATATCGTTCTGTCAACACCAATCATCAAAGTGTATGATTGTCAGGAGGAGGATCCAATTCCTTGTGATGAAGAAATGCTGGACAAGCTGGATGCGATTAATGAGGCTCCGGAACAAGCAGATGATGAGTCCGAGGGCGGCTCAATCTGGGATGCTTTGAAAGGGTTACCGGATAATTAATAGCAGGTAACTTTTAGAAAATTGAAATAGTTTGTAATTTACCCTCAGCCTTAATCGATAGAAAGCTGAGTTTCAATAAGAATTTTTTATAAAAACTTCCCCGATTTATTCGGGAACATAAACGTATAATAATGGCACATCCAAAGAGTAGAATCTCGAAGCAGCGCAAGCGCAAACGCCGTACCCACTACAAAACTGGTGTACCACAAGTAGCTACTTGTAAAAATACCGGTGAATCTCACTTGTTCCACCGTGCTTACGAAGTTGATGGCGACCTATACTATAAAGGCCGTGTGATCGTCAAGGCAGAGGAAGATCTTGAGGATTAACCGTAGCTAATTTGCAAAAATATCACATGTAAAGCTCCCATAATTCATTTATGCGGGGCTTTTACTGTTTTGAGGCTCCTGTTTTTAGCGGATATTGGATTTTTACTGCAAGCGTTTATCTTTACACTCGATTTTATTATTTGTTCGTAAATAAAAAACCGATTCATTAACCCCGCGCCAGTTCGGTTTCGGACAGCGCAGCGATACTTCTTCCATGAAAACCATCATCGAAACTAAGCATGCACCCGCACCGGTTGGCCCCTATAACCAAGCCATCATCGCCAATGGAATGCTTTATGCTTCCGGCCAAATTGCCATCGATCCGGCTACTGGAAATTTGGTAACAGATAATATTGAAGCTGAGACCCATCAGGTGATGAAAAATATCGAAGCTATTCTCTCTGAAGCCGAGTTGGCTTTCGAGAATATCGTTAAGTGCTCCATCTTTGTAGCTGATATGGAAAAATACAGCAGGATTAATGCTGTCTACGCTGAATATTTTGACGAGGTCACGGCGCCTGCACGCGAACTGGTCGAAGTGGCTAACCTACCTAAATATGTCAATATCGAGATATCAATTATCGCAGTGATGTCTGACAAATTATAGTTTAAGATTTTCAAGGAATCAATTCAAATGTAACTGAGAAACTTATTTTCTCCAAGTTGCGTTTTACAAGTTTTATAAATATACATGCAGTAATGTCTGAAAAAAAACGCGTCCTCTCTTGTATCCAGCCTACTGGCGATATGCACTTTGGTAATTATTTTGGAGCAGTGAAAAACTGGGTAGATCTTCAGGAAACATATGACTGTTTCTATGGGGTAGTTGATTATCATTCGATGACTATGCCTTATGATCCCAGGAAATTGCGTAATAACACCTGGGAACTGCTCTTCAATTTGATGGCAGTAGGCGTTAAACCGGAATACCTGTTCATTCAGTCGCTGGTTCCTGAGCATGCAGAACTTTGCTGGATCTTTAACTGCTTCACGTCTTATGGTCAGCTAACCAGGATGACTCAGTTTAAAGATAAAAGCCAAGGCGTGGAAAGTAAGGGAGATAGCCAGTTTATTTCTGCTGGTTTGTTGGATTATCCAGTACTTCAAGCAGCAGACATTCTAATTTATCGCGCAGATTAT
>CBDUIU010000726.1:0-2743 GCA_965367335.1 uncultured Saprospiraceae bacterium | reverse complement strand
AAAGAGATCCACGCCACCCGATTCTTATTTTTATAACTCCTTCTCCATGATTGGCAAAAATCGACCTTCAATCGAACTGGGCAAATGCCCTACGATTGAAAATCCTAGTTTAACATAAAACCCTTTCGCATGTGGATCTGAATCCAAATTTAATTTACTATATCCTGCAGTTTTAACTCTGTTTATACAATCTTCTAACAATAATTGCCCATAGCCCTGGCCCATAAATTTCGGAAGAATAAAAAGGTTTTCCAGATGGGCAATTTTAATGTCCCGATGTTCATAAGCATAATAACCTATGATTGCATTGTTTAATAACAATTTAAATACATTATGTGTTTTGATGTAGGTTGGAGGGATAGTTAACTCTTTGTCCCAGGCAAGCATTTGCTCATTGGAATAGCCCCAGTAGGCTTTGGCACACTTGGTAATGTGAGTGAGCGCGAGGTGGTCTGATGGAAGTGCTGGAAGAATATCCATGAGCTTTATAATTCAAGTTCCCGATAAATAAATTCCAATTCATTTTCCCATAAAATTTCATAGGTTTTTCCTTCGTAATTCAGTCGGGTTATACAGTCAAAGGATTTAAGCCACTGTATCAATCCTCCAGTTCCTCCATACGGGAAGGCGTGAACATAATAATTTAATCGCCCTGTTTTTTCATTGATAGTTTCACAAGGTAAAAATTCGATTTCCAGGTTACATGTTAAGTGCTGAATCAAGCTGAAAAAATACCAGCGCCCTTTTTCACGAGGGTGTGTTGAGAAGCTAGGTTGCAGCTCTTCTTTGTCAAAGGCGAACTGTTGAATAGCATACTTTGGGAAGGCGGCTAACCAAAAATCATCCGTAGGCATATTTCGCTCTGCAGAGAATTTGAGTGCCTCTTCAGAAGCCTCGGCAACTTGCTTATAGACAATAAGGAAGTCTTTGAATTTCTGAGGGTCAAGGATGTCGAATTCCAAAAAGTTAGGTGAAGGGGTAGTCATGGATTGTCGTTTTGAGCAGATTGAATTTCCAACCGAATCTTCTTCGGTAATTTTAGTACGACTAATTCATAAGAAAGATCCAAGTAGTATTGAGTAATCCTTTACACTTTCTCCTGCCACTCCTTCGGCGTCATATCAAATTCCTTTTTGAATACCCGGCCAAAATAACTGGGGTCATTAAAACCGGTATCAAAAGCAACTGCCGTGATACTCAGTTGAGGGTTTTGTAGTAAGGCTTTGGCTTTGTTGAGCCGGACGTAGCGGATAAATTTATTCCCGGAGAAACCGATCAGCGCGGAAAGTTTACGATGAAGTTGTGAGCGGCTCAGGTTCATTTCTTTACTAAACTGATCAATATCAAAATTGAAATCATCAAGGTGTTCTTCTACAACAGCTCTGGCTCTTTTGACAAAATTATTTTCGATGGATTCCAGGTCAGGAAGATCGTTTGCAAAAGAGGGTTGATCCGTCAATCCAGCAAGTGTACAATAATGCTGTCGTAGCGATGCTCGTAATTCGAGTAACTTTTTAATACGTATCAGTAATTCTGCTTTGTTAAAAGGTTTAGCCAGATAAGCATCCACGCCTTTTTCCAGGCCTTTTAATTTGGATTCGATATCCGCCCGGGCGGTCAGCATAATGATGGGAATATGACTGGTACGTTCGTCCTTTTTTAAAGTCCGGGCAACTTCAAAACCATCTTTGTAGGGCATCATCACATCGGTGATAATGAGATCCGGAATATTCTTTAGGGCGATATCGATTCCTTCCTGGCCATCCCGGCCTACTTTGATATGATATTCAGCCTGCAAACAGGAAGCAATGTAGGCTACCACATCCGGGTTATCTTCGATGAGTAATATTTGGGATTTCGAATCATTGATTGGAGTGGGTTCCTGTTCCTTTTTTATATGGGTTGTAGCGTTGACGGAATAGGCGACTTCAGAGTGGGTAGATTTTCCAATTAATTTGTTTAATGATTCTTCCAATTCAGGTGCTTCATTTTTTATGGGCAATGTCAAGAAGAATACGGTTCCTTTGCCAAGTTTGCTGGTTACGGTAATTGTTCCTTTTAATAATTTAACCAACTCTTTCACCAAAGCCAGTCCAATACCGGTCCCTTCTGCGTGCCGGATAGCTGTATCATCTACTTGGTAGAAGCGATCGAAGATATGTGGAATTTGCGTTTCCGGAATACCGTTTCCCGTATCTCTCACTTTGATCATTAAATTGTTAGAACCAGCAACGTTACCCTCATTGACACTATGCGTAGAAACATAAATATGACCATTTTTGGGTGTAAATTTTATTGCATTAGAAAGCAGGTTACTGATTATTTGTTGTATTTTTTCGGGATCAAAATCCATGGTCAGTTCATCTTCCTCTGCGTAAAAATGGAGTTGTACTTTTTTACTTTCGGCAAAAGAATGGAAACTTTCAACTAAGTATTTTAGATAGTTAATAATGTCTCCTTGTTGTAAGTTTAATGCCATTTTTCCACTTTCCAATTTACTTAAATCGAGCATTTGATTAACCAGATCAAGAAGGCGATTAGTATTGCGATGGATCATAGCCAGGCCCTCATTAAACCATACTTTCGGGTTCTCTTTGATTTGTTTAGTCATTCCTGAAATGACGGTTAAGGGAGTACGGAATTCATGAGTAATGTTGGTGTATAACTGAGTTTTTATTGCATCTAATTCTTTGATGCGGAGGGCTTCGGCTTGTTCTAAATTTCGCTTAAGGAGAAACCGGTA
>CBDUIU010000725.1:0-2748 GCA_965367335.1 uncultured Saprospiraceae bacterium | reverse complement strand
AAATTTGCCTTGTCCAGAATAAAATTTTTCTCATTTCGCTCGATCAGCTAGGCCAAAACAAGTCTATTGTTATTCCTCTACCGGAATTGTAGCCAAAGCATTAAATAAGGCCTCAACCACTTCCAGTTGAATACTCCTTGTTTTGTCTTTTGCGTACCAAAGTTGGGTTTGCTTTTTAATCTCCTCCTCATAGGCCTTACGCTCTTCAAGGTCCGCTATTTTGGGTGCATTTGTTTTAAACTCCTCGATCAGTTGCTGGGCGGCGGCAGGCCGTGGGCCCCAGCTACCAAGCACTTCTAAAGTCTTAGCATCTAAAAAGATGACTTTAGGGATAGAACGCCCTCCATTTGTCAAAAAAGCATCCATAATATCCAGGTGTTGATCCCGGAGTAGGAGTTTTAGTTCAAGCTGTTCACTTTCATTTGCCATGTGATTGAGTACCGGTACAACCTGAGCAGCATCCCCACACCAGCCTTCCGTTAATGTCAACCAAATTATAGGTTGTTTGATCTCACTCAATTGCGCTAGGGTTTCTTCTGTCAGTTGAGTCGTTTTATCCAGGCGACGCATGCGGGAAATATTAAGGTGACTGTAGTTCAGCATAGCTTCACTATCGTCTGGCCCGGTGGTTTTTCCATCAACAAAAAGACGGTCTATCAATTCGCGGTAAGCTGGGTAGCTCATGGCTTCACTAATAATAGAACGAGGAATATTTTTCATACGTAAGGTTTGATTAATACTACTACTTAACAGAGAGTTATCATCTTTAGTTCTACGCAAATTAATCCAAATTGTTGTCAACGTCCGCATTAAGCTTTTTGCCAAAAATTTCCTGAATTCGCTTAAGACTTTCCTGATTTTCAGGAAGGTAATAAGAGTTTAGGACATCGTTCTTCTCGCGTTGAGTTAAATGAAAAGTCATTGCGGCTTTTTCTTCTGAAACTGAAGGATAATAAATAAAGCGTACAACATCAAAATTATCATCTCCTAACAAATCATAAACAAACCCGATCGTGTTATCATGTTCATAATCTTGTAGCTTCATGATCCTACCGGCAATTTCCAGGGGATTGAGCAAGGTTTCAATGGCACCTTGCCGAGGTGTCTTCTCAATTTCCTGCCCCTGATCGGCCGCGCTGACCAAAAGTAAGGTAACCCCAGCTGTATTCTCCTTTATCCAATCTTTAAACACATGTATAAAGCGAGTAGCAGAGAGTACCCCATAGTTATCCCTAAAACCAGCATCCATTACTTCAATGCTTGGTTGGCTTGGCAAATAAACATTGGGTAAAATGTAAGGGTAGGTCGCATTCATCCGCAAGGCTGTTACTAAGCGCATTCGGTCGGCCCCTTGTTTTGCGAATAATTGTCCAAAATCCACCGCATCCACTTCTAAAATATCCCGGTGTTTCTCAGCTAAGGGAGAGACCATCATATAGGAAACTGGTTGTGGCGAGATAATCAATCGACGACCATCATTGACAATCGAGGGGGTGACAAACAACATAGGAATCCTTGCTTCAAATTCATGTTTTTTATAATAAGATAACGGATGATCAAAGACGGATGCTGTGTTTTCATTCAGTTGTCTTTCAAATACATAGCCGCGATCCTTTCGGTAAGTATATCCATCGACCTGAAATTTCCTCCAGGGTAGAAACAAGTCATTGGATACGATGGTAAAGGCAACTGAGTTGAGTAAATCTTTTGAGATATTGTTTTTGTATTTGGCATCATAAAGATCAATATCCTGGTTCAGTTGTTTATATAAATACAACTCCCGCATATACGCTGTTCCGAGCAAACCACCCGATGCACCAGTAATCAAGGCCGTATGCGATAAAAGCTCTCCGTTCAACATACTATCAACCTTGCTAATCACCTGCATCGACCAAACAGAAGAACGCAAGCCTCCCCCACTGACACCGAGTAATATCATTTTAGGTTTTAGTTCTCCTTTAGCCTGAAGTTTTGCTTTCCAGTTATTAAGGATTTTCTCGGTATGCGCCTTATCTGCTTGTAATCGTTCATCTTCAGTCAACTTTTCCAGTGTTTGATAAGAATAATCCGGTTTTTCTCCCCAATAGTCTAATCCATAAGCTTTATTTGTATGGTTGAATGTTTCAAATCTTGTGATAAAATTAAATAATATCAACAACAATACGAATACAATCAATCGCCATTGATCAAACCAGTAAGTAATCGCTCCCACAATTGAAATAATCACACTTCCAAGGATAAAGACACTCGCACCTGCGGGTATCAGAAAAGCTGGTCGTTCAATAAGGAACCCGAAAACAACCAACGTAATCAACCCAAACAATTGAGCAATGAGTGCATTGACATGATTTTGCTTAAACACCCTCAACAATATTTTTACATCATAATGAGCTACGGAACGGACCAGCCTGGGTTGCAGGCCCAAGGTGAGGTAAGTGTCCACCCGAACACCTGGTGTTCCTTCCTTGATCCGCAGGATGCGACGATCTTGCCGATCCCCTGGCTCCAACTTGGTTTCCGAAGTTCCATCCTGTTGAATAGAAAGAAAGCTGAGAATATCCTTGTTGGTAAGATAAAAATATAAAGCGGACATCGACACCATTGCTATAAACCCCAGTATAAAACCACTACAGTTATATAGCACTTCCCAAGTGTCGCGGTATTGGGAATAAGATTGGAACGAAATCATGTACCAAAAATAGATGACAATAAAAATCAAAGGAAGTAAAAAGTTATTGAGAATAAATT
>CBDUIU010000724.1:0-2753 GCA_965367335.1 uncultured Saprospiraceae bacterium | reverse complement strand
TCCCAGGGTGATATCGGTAAAATCATACATTCTGGTACGTACGATATCAATGGACTCAGCTTGTTGTCGGGTGTTATCAATATGCAAAGCTTGGGTGGGAATGCCATCATTGTCCAAGGCTAAAAAGAGCTCCCATTCTGGAAAACCGGGAGTCGTGGTATACAAGCCAGTCGCAGTTGGGAACACACCACTTTCAAAGTTCTCTTCTAAAGGCAATTGTCCGGTCTCCGGATAACGAATGGTTGAAGTCAGCATCAAGGTATCATTCGATGTTCTTTCATCCATGTTCCCATTCGGCTCGGAAGTCCAGGTTTTGAAAGTATATGTCGGGCCAGGAGGCGTAAATGGTGCCAAGGTTACGACCTGTTTTTCTCCCGGAATCAAATGATCTACCCAGACAAATTCCACCGGCATATTGTTATCCACCTGGTAGAAAATCTTAGTGGTAATCAATGTATCGATGCCTAAATTTTGTATAACGACTTCGGGTGTGACATCATCCAGCCCACAGGTATTATCACCCGGAGTGTTGATCGCCGCAATACTTGCATCATTATAGAAAAAAGTACAAACCGCCAATGAATTGTTCGCCAATTCTCTCCGGCTTGTCCAGTTTAATACATTCATACGACCTTCCAATACTGCGCGCATGACTTCCACCTGATCTCTGGTAAAAGAAGTCTCACAGCTGGTATAATCCATATAATTGACATACAAATGCTCCGGGCCACAGGTAGCAGGACCGGTCGGATAGCCATTGCTACAATTAATCCGTTCTATGCTATTGGTGTTTTGTGCTTGCAATGGTGTATCGGCAAGTCCGTCATCAACACTACAGTCAGAATCGTCATGAAAGGTGTGGTAAAGGCCGAGATAGTGTCCGGTTTCGTGGGTCATGGTCCGAAACCCTGAACCACCGGTGGTCGGTCCGCCAAACCATCGCCAATCAACAACGGAACCATCCGTAGAAGAACCGGGAGTTCCGGCAAAAGGTAAGGTGGCAAAGCCAGTTACCCCTCCCCCAGGTCCCGTTCCAGGAATAGGGAGCGTCCACACATTATAGTAAAGCCGGGAATCCCAAAAAGTCTCTGCTTTTACCTGGTTAATGTTACTATTCTGACGGTTGGTACCAGTGATCGTGTAAACATCCCGGGTGATTCCATTGGTGGGATTACCGTTGGGGTCAACTACAGCCAGGCAAAACTGAATGCTTGGTGTGTCAATGATATTTGCCCAACGGCTCGGTGTCTGAGAGAACTCAGGGTTTTCTGCCCGAAAATCCTCGTTTAAAATATCTATTTGTTCCTGTATCCGATCAACGGAAAGGTTCGACCCATCGCCAATGTCTTCATTTGCTTCGTGAATAACGTGGACGACCACGGGAACGTAGATTGTCTTTTTAGGTGCAAAGGCACGAGATTGAGCCCGACGACTGATCTCGGGCAAAACAACAGTTCGGTAATGCTTCATGGCTTCGCGAAATAAGGGATTATTCCGCGCTAATTCATCGTTTAATTCATCGAAACCACAAGTTTTATGATACTTGGGATCATCATGGTCATGAATGATGGAATTAGATTTTTGGGCGAACAAAATACTGCTCCAAAAGCAACATAGCCATAAAATGTGTACTGTTTTGTTCATGCTGTTCAAAAGTGTGTGCACCTCACAATGGAAAATCAGAAAAGATCACCTGGCAGTTGCGACATGCTAGTAGTTATTGGTTAAAATTAGCTTTTCAAATAAAATATGATACTTTATTTGAAAGTGATTTGCAGGGAATGAAAAGTTGAGTGGTACCTAAGTCATTAAAAGATTAGGGCACCTGGCAATCAGGTATGCTCAGTTTCCGGGAAAGAATACGACAAAGATAAGTCTTTTCCTCCAAAAAAATGGTTACTTGCCGTCACTTACCCTGTTTGGGTTAGACGCTATAAACTCTGCCCAATCCCTGATAGAGACTTTTCCTTTTTGGGCAAAATCCTTTGCTTGAGCGGAAGGAAGTTTAAAATAGTCTTCTAATTCCTGGTAAATTGTATTGGCTAGTTGTTCATCACGGAAAATGGAATCATAACTGTTAGTTTTGCCACCTTCCCTATTTTCTGGTACTACCTGATCAAACAAGGTCTTCACTTGCTGATAAGTATCATAAGAAGTTTTCAACATACTTAGCCATTCCTTCGTGCTTTGTATTTTATTTTCAATCTGGTGTTTTTCACTTACACTTCGCAAATATTCGTTTTCATCCGTACTTAAGGCACTCGTTTCTTTTGTCGGCCAGGGTTCCTGCCCTTGCCCCAATGATTCTGAGATTGCTTTTAGCGCCTCGTCAACAGACTGTTGCGATTGTTTTTTCCGGGGCCGAGGTACTGATTGTCCTTTTCCATTAGTCGGCGGATCGATAAACTCTACCTTTTCTGTTCGCTTTACAATTCCACAGCCTCCATTTTTCACTATAATGTATCCCAAAACGATAATTGCGATTAAAAGGATAACTTTTTCGATGGGCCCCATTATGCTTTTACGGTCTTCTTCCATATTTTAATTTCTGGCAAAGTTACCGCATGCTGCTTTATTTTGCGTAATAAAAATCTGAAGCTAGCGTAAAATATTGAAATAGAAAGACCTGGACTTTGTTTGTTCCTCTACCCTATTCCTTTCTTCTCAACTTCCATGATGGCTGCCACGTGAGCATCCGCAATTTTTTGCCGTACTTTATCTTTAAATAATTCCTGTACTTCCTCTTTATTATT
>CBDUIU010000723.1:0-2766 GCA_965367335.1 uncultured Saprospiraceae bacterium | reverse complement strand
AGAAAGGAAAGACATTTGGTTTGCCTTTCGTTTTGACATTGGAAGATTACAGTGGTGGGATGGGCTTTTGTTATACGGCCAATAAGTATTTTGAACGCTCATCAATTGACGAAACCTGGCAAAAGGTAGTTGTTCCTTTAAGTGATTTTGAAATCGAAAAAGAAAACCTTGATCCAACAAATATTAAACAGTTACAAATTGAATTGCAACAAAGCGGAAGTGTCTACCTGGATGACATCAAACTGGTTTTCTTCACGCCGGAACCACAGCAACCGTG
The DNA here is from genome assembly GCA_965367335.1 of uncultured Saprospiraceae bacterium. Lineage (GTDB taxonomy): Bacteria > Bacteroidota > Bacteroidia > Chitinophagales > Saprospiraceae > CBDUIU01. The sequence goes on along the minus strand of CBDUIU010000723.1, from coordinate 2,489 downwards.
GATGGAAGAAGAACCTCGTCCCAATCCAGTTGCTCTACCCATCCAAATTCTGGATGATGCTTTTATCAACAACAATGCCTGGGGATTAATGACAGATGATTGTCAAGTCATCAAGCTAAGTGACCAGGAAAGCTCACAGGGACAGCAATCCGTATACGCCAATTGGGATACAAGTGATGGTCAATGTAAGTTGACTGCTTTTGGTGCCAGCTGGAACAAATGGTTCCCTGTGGACATCACCCCTATCCGTGCTACCAGTGCGATTCAATTTGATATTAAAAATATAAACGACAGCAGTACACAACTTCCCATCAAAGTAGGTTTTGAAGATTACGACCGGGTAAAAAAGACTGCTCAATTGACAAATGCTTACGTTGAGGGTGGTCAATATTCCAATCAATGGAAAACCGTGACTGTCCCTATGTCAGACATTCCGGAAGGTTTAGATTTCAAGCGGATCAAACATCTGCTTTTTGAATTGGAACAAGCAGGCGAAGTCTATATTGATAATATTCGCTTGGTGAAGTTATAGGTCAATCCGAAAATGGGCTTCAATGCCACCCGGTTTTTTTATTAATTTTCAGCGGAACTACAATTTCGTCGATTTTTTAATCCGGCCAATCTGACAAACCAGATCATATACTTCAGGAAAATCTTAACTTTAAGATATGGAAGTCCAAACATCAACGTCCTGCAAAAATTGCGGTACCCCGCTCTCCGGTCCTTTTTGCTCAAAATGTGGACAACGCCAAATTACCCAACGCTGGTCCGTTCCGGTGTTGTCCCAACAGTTTATCCATCAACTTACCAATATCGAAAAAGGCTTTTTGTTCACCGTCAAAGCGCTCTTCGTTTTTCCTGGCAAAATGATGCGCGATTATTGGCAGGGAAAAACAGTCATCTATTATAACCCTTTCCGTTATCTGTTGATCTGGACAACTATCAATCTCTTGATCAGCTTCTGGCTGGGCATCGATGATATGCTGCAAGCAGCTTTACAACCGGCCTCTCTGGAAGCAAGTGTTGGAGTGGAACGGCTGCAATCCGCCGATCAGCAATTTGACAGCTGGATGAATTTTTTAGTCCTGCTCCTAATCCCTGTCATTAGTTGGGTGACCCTCCTGTTATTCAAAAAGAAAGGATATAATTATGCGGAACATTTGATCATGAATGCGTTCATCTTTGGACAACAGGCTTTACTGAGTACATTTACTCAATTCATCTTTTACTTTTTTCCCATTTTATTCTCTGCTTATTTTGGTTTTTATTTTTTGTTGGGCCTACTGTACAACACCTATGTCTTTACCAAAACCTTTCGGGAGCCCTGGTGGATTGTTCTAATCAAAGCTCTAGTGATTGGCATCGCAGGAATACTCACTTTGTTTTTATTAGTAGGGTTGTTTTCTGTTTTGGCCATTGCGATATCGTAAGTGATGACTGGCAATAGCCTTGAAAGCGGTGCTTCATACCTTCCTAGCTTTGTTTGTGATGGCGATTTTGATTCGGGCTATTAACTATGAGTAAACCTTTAGATTTTGGAACACCCTCATAATTATTATGGATTTTGCTTTAGCTATTTCCAATTCAACGGATTATTTACAATATACCGACGGACCCGCTGAAAAGATCCTTCACTCCTAATGATACGATCATCATAATCATGCATCCAGAATTTCTGGCCTATCGTATTTCTTTTTATATTAATATACTTAGAGGTTTGTTGTTTAAACTTACCGATAATTTTAGGGATTATCATCCTACGACGTTGTCGCCTATACTCCTTTAACTGTGTCTCTGTTGGATTATCTACTGGTTTTGAGATTGAGGCAAACTTGGAAATCCAGATGATACTTTGGTCTTTAGCTACCTTATTATCAAAATCCTGTCCCCCTAAACTGATGAGGCAATGGACATGATCTGGCATGATAATCCATTCTTTTAACATTACTCTGGGGTGATAACTTTCCATTTTCAAGAACTCTGCTTTAACGATATCCCCATATTCGGACAAATGCACCTTACCGTTCTCTATACTACATAATATATTTGCTCGACCTTCTACATTAATGGTGATGAAGTAGCTACCAGTTGTGGAGTAATCCCAATAAGGGTTTCTAACAGGTTCTCTTCTGTACTTGCCTTTCCATTTGTCCATTTGCCGTTTCGTTTTTTTTCCAATATATCGTTTTTCGGCTTGGTTTCGAAAATTCATGAACTTTCGTTCGCTCTTTTTTATTCTCTCTTGTTCCAAGGTTTTCGTTTCCTTTTACTACATTTAAGCTATGAACAACCAAGCCCCCCAACTCAAGAAAACCCTCGGTCCCCTCATGCTTTGGGGCCTTGGTGTCGGATACGTCATCTCCGGAATGTATTTTGGCTGGAACCTGGGACTGGAAAAAGGGGGTACCGGCGGATTAGCGATTGCTACCTTCTTTATCATCATCATGTACCTCTGTTTTACCTTTAGCTATACCGAACTCGCCTGTGCT
>CBDUIU010000722.1:0-2769 GCA_965367335.1 uncultured Saprospiraceae bacterium | reverse complement strand
GTGATAAACCTCAAATTTGCTTTAGCAAAGAGATAAACCAAACCGCTAAAGGCGGCATAAACTTTTATAAACTGATTTACAGCTCCCCATTTAATTCATATTTACCTTTTTCCGCTCTCTCAGTTCTTTTAGTTTTTTAAATAATTCTTCCTCTTCCGGACTCAGGTTTTTGGGAAATGAGACCTCTAAGCGAACCAGCAAATCACCGTGTTGGCCGGACTTTCCATATACAGGCATACCTTTGCCTTTTAGCCGGAGTGTCCGACCACTTTCCGCACCTTTGGGCACGGTGACCTTTACCTTTCCGGTCATAGTCGGTACTTCGATCTGACCACCGAGGATGGCCGTGTAGAGGTCAACCTTAGAGGCGTAGATCAGGTGATAACCATCCCGCTGAAAACGCGAATCGGGTTGAACTTTTAGGCGAATATAGAGATCGCCGGCAGGACCACCGTTATAGCCAGGTTGGCCCTTGCCTTTGATACGAAAACGTTTGCCATCCTGTACGCCCGGTTTGATGGTGATCCGCAATTGCTTTCCTTGCCATTCAAAAGTACGACGACTACCCTGATAAGCTTCTAACAAGGTAATGGGTAGCTCTGCTTCCACATCCTGTCCGCGATAGACGGATTCGCGATGACCGCCCTGACCAAAAGGCCCACGATCCTGAGCACTCCCTCCAAAAAACATATCAAAAAAGCTGGAATAGCCTGTGCCTCCCCTTCCAAAAAATTCTTCTGGGTCTCCTTCAAAATAATAAGTTCCACCGGGGCCGCCCCGACGGGTCTGCTGTTGCCAGTTGCCACCACCCTGCTCGTAGGCTTCCCAATTAGCACCCAGGTTATCGTATTTTTTTCGTTTTTCCGGATCACTCAAAACCGCATTTGCCTCATTGATCTCCTTAAACTTTTCCTCAGAGGCCTTATCCCCCTGATTCTTATCCGGATGGTATTTAGCCGCCAGTTTACGGTAGGCTTTTTTGATCTCCTTTTGGGAGGCATCTTTGGTTACGCCCAGTATTTGGTAATAATCTTTATATTTCATACAGTAAGGAATTTAAGTAGTCCTCTTAGTACTAACAGTGATAATAATCACAATGTTTGCTGATATTCATTAGTTGACTATTTAAAATCGAGTATCTTTAATATTGCAGTGCTCTATCGTCTTTTTTTAGTACTTTGAAGCGACACCTTTACCTGCAATTTACTTATACTTACTTATTTATATATGTGGTGGATATTCTTTACCCTCGTCTATGTTTTATTGGTGTTCGGCTTGTTCATCCAACTCTTGTTTTCAGGGGAAAAACCCGTGAAAATGTTAGCTTGGTTATTGGTTATTTTCCTTATTCCTTTCGTCGGTATTTTTTTATATTTAACGTTTGGGCTGAATAGACGAAAATACAAATTTTTCAATTTAATTAAGCATAAAGAGATTGATAAATATCACCAAAAAGTAGATCAATTTTATCAAAATATTGAGAAAGAAATCCTCGAGCAACCCAAAGAAATCCAGGAAAATCTAAAACTTTCCCGACTGGTTATGAAAAGTGCTCGCTTCATGCCCTATGATGGGAATCGGGTAACACTATTACAAGATGGTCCTGCTACTTTTCAATCCATTCTCGAAGCTTTAAAATCCGCTCAACAATTCATCCACATTCAATATTATATCTTTGAAGAAGGTATTTTAGCAGAACAACTATTTTCAATTTTTGCAGAAAAGCGGCAAGCAGGTGTTGAAATCCGCTTGATCTATGATGGCATCGGTAGTCGCAAATTAAGCCAGCGGTACTTAAAACGGTTAGAAAAGATCGGAGTGGAAGCTTTTGGATTTCTTCCCCTGCGTTTTGGCCGAACTACGATGATGGTCAACTATCGTAATCATCGAAAATTAATCATCGTCGATGGTGAATACGGGTTTACCGGAGGGATCAATGTTTCTGACAAATACTTGCATGGTGATGAACTTGGCCCCTGGCATGATCTACACCTTTGTATTGAAGGGCCCATTGTTAATAATATACAAGCGGTCTTTGCTCAGGATTGGTATTGCATCACCGGAAAAGAAACCCTGCTGGTTAAACAATATTTTCCCGTGCAAACAACTAAAGGCGACATCACGATGCAGATTGTCACCAGCGGTCCGGATTCAGATTTCCCAGCCATCCGTCAACAATATTTCTCCGTGATTAACCATGCGGAAGCGTATGTCTACATTGCCAGTCCCTATCTCATCCCCGGAGAAGCTATGTTAGAGGCATTACAAACAGCAGCGTTAAGCGGGGTTGAAGTCCGTTTAATGGTTCCGGATCAATCTGATAGCTTATTAGCTAAGTGGAGTATGCGGGCATTCTTCCTGCCCTTGCTGGAAGCAGGCGTCTCCATTTACCTCTACTCAGAGGGCTTCTTACATAGCAAATATATCGTTGCGGATGACATGATTGCTTCCATTGGGACGGCTAATCTGGACGTTCGTAGTTTTGAACAAAATTTTGAGATCAATGCTTTGATCTACGACGAGCAGGTCGCTAAGCAGGTCGCAGGTTTATTCCTGCAGGATTGTGAAAAGAGTAAACTCGTGGATCTGGAGACGTATCGACAGCGGCCGAAGTTGGATCAGATGAAGGAAGGGATAGCGAAGCTGTTTAGTCCGATGTTGTGAGGTAGAGGGTTGTGGGTTGCGCTTAGGGCGTGTAGAAGTTGTTGAGCGTAGTGAAATCCCGAGCCTGCTGAGGGATGGGTTGCGCTTAGGGCGTGTAGAAGTTAT
>CBDUIU010000721.1:0-2770 GCA_965367335.1 uncultured Saprospiraceae bacterium | reverse complement strand
CCATCAGGTACCTCACCTTCGTATCCGGGAGGAAGCACCAGGTATTTCCCGCCTTGTCCTTTATCGGGGCCGGCGGCTCCCATGTCGGTGATGTATCTGAAAGCAGCATCATCCAGTACGCCCAGTACACCCGGTGGGATCTCGATCACTGTTGGGCCGTCGTTTTTAAGGTCTAAAAATCCCCAGGTGTAAAGTGAGGTGTTGTTATAGGTCAGTGCCAGCGACTTGGAATCGCCTAATTGCTCCCAAATCAGTATTTGATTTGATTTACCCATGCCCATGTCACGATTTCCCTTTCGAAGATTGTATAGTGAAACAGCAGGTGTCATGTTAATGAATGCCTGTACAGCACGGGCTCTATCTACATAATCGTACACCGTTGTTATGGTGTTTTTTGTAGGAATCCCATCAAAATATTCCAGTGTTCCAATAGGTGTTTCCACTTTATCGGGAGTGGTGATATTTACTGGAATTGGTGTTGTCATTTCATACACAGGTTGCTGGGTGATCATTTTTGTTTTTGGTGTTTGCGCGTAACTTAAACTAATACCCGCGGCAACTGCCACCGGAATCATCAATGTTTTTAATTGTGTTTTTAATTGTGTTTTCATCTGTGACAAGTTTTTAGTGTTAATTTCATTTAATCTAGTTCTCCTATGAATGGTATGCTATCGAGAATCTGCAGTCGTATGGCACTCAGGATATAATTCTCAATTTGATAGAATTGTGCCGCATCTTTGACCCCGGATGTTTTCTTGGTCTTTTTATAATATTTATCGATAAGCTTATCTAAGCTTTTCTTTTGAAGTTTGATTTGTTTCATAAGCTCTTCGGCCTTTTCATCCGTCATATCTTCATAATTATTGACATAATCGGCCAATAGGTCCAGTCGCTTCTTACCAAGGATTTTTCTTTCACTTTCATATTCATCATAGATCATCCAGAAAGCGGTATCGTCCTCATTATCCATAAATCCGAGTACCATAGCTTTTTTTTCCATACCAAAAATGGCTTGATACATATCCACTTCTTCCTGGTAGGATTGACCAAAAACTGGGGTTGTTACACTTAGCGTAAAGCCAAGTATCGATACTATGGCTGCTATAAAATGATTTGTTACTTTTTTCATCTGATTATTATTTTACTGTTTTAAAAAAATATTATTGATCTCTCAGTTTATTAGGACTTTAATTGACCAATTCCACATCATTTGGGATCCATGTTTTGTTATGGAATGTGGTGCGTGCTTCTATATTGATATAATCATTTTCGTAAAATGTAGAATTGTTGGTGATATATGGACTTTCCCATTCCCGGTTATCATAAACTTTTCGCTGACGATTTACACTAAAAAACATAGTTTACACCAACCAGAAGTCTGTTTGAATAGCCAAATTGATCATCTCTATTTGTGCGTTGACCCCAATAGTATTCAACCCCAACATCCATTCTATTAAATGGACGAAAAATCAGATTGGCTGCTGTATAGATGGATTGCTTGAATTCATCTGCGGATAATTCCTCCAGCTTAGATTTCTCTACCCAACCACCAACCAAAGTAGTACGCCATCTGTCTGACCACCAATGCTGATATGCGCCAAAACCACCAATTTCATTTAGTGGAGTAAGCTTGTTTAATCCATCGTTGAACCATGCGTCTTGCGGTTCCGGTGCTGAGCCCAGGTCAAAGACATAACGTCCTATCCCATGACCGCCGGCAAGCTGGAATTTGAAATTATCCTGTCGGGGTCCCAAATTGCCAAGGAGTTCTTTGGGGGTATTACGCTTTGTTCCCGGTATTAGCAAATTACCCGACAGGGATAATCCCCAGCCAAATGCCTTATCTTTTCCGGTATTCATTGTACTTTCTGCAATAAGCTGACGTGCAAGACCGGCCGCCGTCAGATGCCCCCAATCTTTGTTCCATGAGACTTTTGCTGCAAGATCTGGCAGACTTTCAGATCCAATCCCGTTTTGCACTGCTGTAAGAGGTTGTTCAAGTGCTACAGAAGCAACCCATTGCTTTAACTTATCCATCGTGAATGAATAACGCAGAACCCCCTGTCGCAATCCCGTCATGGCATTGGGCCCTTCCAGGTCATAAAGTTCGGGCCAAACGCCGAGGTCTATAAAGGTAGTCCAGGATTTCCCTAACAAAATATTTCCGCCATTACGGTTATTGGTCCAACTCACATAGGCCTGGCGCAACCTGGGTGCTTCAGAAGAAGTTGCGAAATCAATACCAAAAAAAGTACTGACTGTTCCTGCCTTGCTGGGAGTCTTAGTTTCAAAAGTAATACGGCTGGTTCGAGGATCAAATTGCGTTCCTGAAGATTTATCTGTAGGTACAGGAATTAAAGAGGGTATGAAATCCCCATAGGGATAACCTGCATTTTGGAAATCGTGTATGTAATTCATCTGAATAAATCCTCCGAAACGGATAGTGGTTTGCGTTGACGGTACCAGGATCCAACCCTCTTTGGCATCCGCGCCATGACGCAACACTTTGGGATCTCTCATTAGTTTTTCATATACAGCTTCTTCCATCTTCATTTGATCGGCCGAAAGCCTGGTGGTATCCTTTTCTGCATTTTCCTGGGCATACAGCTCCGAGACCGCAATCTGGCCTATAAAAAAGATATTTGTCAACAGTGCTAAAACAAAAATTTTCATCTGTTTATCCGGTTTCTTTTTTGTGCCTTGCATTATATTAGTATTAGTATGTTCTAATCGTTTTTCGCTTGTAATGTAATCTTGATAGTATAGCATT
>CBDUIU010000720.1:0-2771 GCA_965367335.1 uncultured Saprospiraceae bacterium | reverse complement strand
AACTAAGTTCTGTTCGGAAATCTGCATTTCTAAAAAAGAAACTTTGTGGATCATTGGCTTTATTTACGCGCAAATTATTTTCTTTATCCAGGATATTGCTTCCCGTAATAATGAGTCGATAGTCAGTATCCACCAATTGGATTCGGTTTTGATTGGTGCCTTCATTTTCTATCGCTAGGGTAGTAGAATCCATCAGGCCAAGATCAAATCGTTCTGACCAACCATCTTGTATTTCTGTTATTCTAGCCAGGAATATTGATGAGAAATTATTCTCAAATACCGGATCACCAGGGTATTGTAACTCCACACTCGCCATTCCAAAACCATAGTTAGTCAATTGAAAATCCTGACTGAAGAAGGTCGACTCACCCGGGCTGAGTTCAAAGAAAATTTCGTGGACGTCATCGATCACTTCATTTTTAAAGATGGACTGAAAAGGGACTTGAGTAGAACTAGGAAGCGTGTCACAGCCTTGATAGGCAGCGATATTGAAGAATCGCCTGGTTGTTTCCGGGGCACAGACTCCGCCCAGCCTAAATCCTGTTATCGCAGCAAAGTCCTCGTTTTGGTAAATACGATTTTCAAAAGTATAGCTGATCGTGTCATTTGGTTGGAAAGGGTCATTGTCCTGGTTAATCCATGCTTTTATGGTATGTTTGCCAACAGAAGGATTAAGAATTTTAGTAGAAAACAGATAGTTCGTTGAAGTGGCCGGTATTAGATCACTACTGAGTGAAATCTGCTCTGTTACCACATCTTCCTCATCAAACTGATAACGAAAGGTCACCATCGAACCGGATGAAAGAGTCGTGTTACAACTATTGTTGAGGAAATTAATTTCAACGCTAACTTCCTCTACGTCACAAGCCGTTTCTTGGATTGTGGTAAAGTCGATCTCATAATCATTATCCTGGATAATAGCGCCAACGCCTACTGCAGCCCAGGCTTCTGCTACGGCCAGGTATTCTGCCGAGCATTGACCATAAATATCGGCTGTGGCCTGGAGAGACCCAAGGCGAGCGTCTTTATAGCCGGAGTTTTCTGTCAGATAGCTAGTTAGGTTGCGATAAGCAATACGCATGGCTTTTTCCATGCCAATTGCAGGAATGTTATATGCAAGACCTGCTTCGTTGACACCTTGTTTACCTTCGCACAACAGATAGTACCAATGGTTCTGAACACCACTATTCGTATGTACATCCGCTCCGTCGATCCACAATTCGCCTTTATAATATTTCGGATCATCACCTAAATGCGGGTCTGACAAAGATCGGATAATATTATCTTTATCCACCAACATTCGCTCACCAGCTATCCAGCTAAAGCCATCCGGGGTATAGAGCGCTTCAATAGTTTTTCCAAAAATATCACTAAAAGACTCGTTGAGTGCTCCGGATTCGTCGGAATAGATGAGTGCCGCGGAATGCTCCGTTACGCCGTGGGTGATCTCATGGCCAACCACGTCAATAGCGGTCAAGGGATAAAAAATAATACTGTCTCCATCACCATAACTCATCACTGATCCGTTCCAAAAAGCATTGTTGAATTCTTCACCAACATGTACCATACTGATCATTGGGCTACCCAGGTTATCATAGCTGTTGCGACCAAAATTATCATAATAATAATCATAGGTAGCCATCGTACCAAAGTGAACATCAGTAGCTACCTCGTCTTGCTCATTATTTGAATTATCCCAGATGTTATCGTCGTCAGTAAATTCCGCTAACTCCCCATATTCAGAATAATTGTCATTATAGGTTTCAATCCCGCCACCTCGAGTCGTATCTCTGAGGATGTATTCCCCGGTTTCATCTTTGATTGTGCTGATCTTTTGTTCACCGTGAAAGCGCGTATGTGCGGTTCCTTCTTCCCCATTTACATCATGCATCAGGTTGATGTCTAACAATAAATCTCCGCTATGTGCATCGTACCAAAGCATGCGCCGGTCAACTACCGGAGCTTCGCGGTATAGGATTAGCTTATAAGCCAGGGCATATTGTCCGCTAGCCTTTGGATAAGCCCGGTCCATAATAACCAGCTCAGGCTGTGGGAAATGAGTCGCGTTGGGATCCTTTTGAATCCGCTGCAAAAGTTGTTCTGAAATTGGATTGTCCCAGGCATATCGCGCTGCTGGAAAAGCCCGCAGTGCCTGTTGAATTGCTTTTTCTTTATTGAAAAAAGGAGCAGTATTAACCTGGATGCCAGGATAAAGCTGACCGTTGGCTTTAATTACTTTTCCGTTTTTTTCATGTAACAGATAAGTACCTCCTTCTACTCGTATACCTTGATGAAATTGATGGTAACGAAAGTGGTTCCAACCTAACTGATCCTGATGTTGCTTGGCCAATTGCATATCCTCCGGACGAACTAATCCAAATAAGGTATAGTGGTTTTGAAAAAAATCGTTAGCGGGAATAGTGTGATCTGAGCGAAGTTCTACCCATTTGAGGCCCTGGTCAAAAGAGGCAAAAGTTTGCTGTAATGATTCGGAGTTTTGTTGTTGACCGTTAAGTGAATAGACAAAACATAAGAACAGGGAGAGTAAAAGGTTGGTTTTCATTTGTAGTTTTTTAGATGATGAAAGACTTTATGTCATCGTCAGGCGGGGCTACGCTCAACAACTTCTACACGCCCCAAGCGCAACCCACTTCCGATGGCTATCGGAACCACAACCCACAACCTCTACACGTACCAAGCGCAACCCACAACCCTCACTGCTTAATCAACTTAAAATATCCATTTTCTTCCCCATTTGTCAACTGTAAAAA
>CBDUIU010000719.1:0-2783 GCA_965367335.1 uncultured Saprospiraceae bacterium | reverse complement strand
ACCTAGCGGGTGATCTGCCGTCAATAGTTTTAAGATCTGTAATTTTTAATCAGCATATAATTTTTATGAAAAATACCTTTGTTCTTTTTTTGAGTGCCTTTAGTATTTCTCTCTTTGCCCAGCAAGCTAATTTTACGGATGAGTACCGGGGGGAAGTTTTACGGGAGGCGCAGATCATGCCCCGCTTTCCTGGTTGTGAAGAACAGAACCTGGGAGCGGATGAGCTACAGATGTGTGCCATCAAAAAGCTCTTGCAGTTTATAGAAGAAAACAAACAACATCCTGAGTTGGCGCGGGAGAAAGGAAAACAAGGAGTGGTTGTCCTTGAAGTTACCGTAGATACCCTCGGAAATCTTATTTATCCGGAAGTTATCATCAGTCAGGGAGAGGGTCTTGATCAGGAGGCCTTGCGTGTTCTTAAGTTGATGCCGCAGTGGATTCCTGCGGAGCACCATGGGAAAAAGGTAGAAGTGTTTTTTCGGATTCCGTTTAAATTTAAGTTGTAAATAGCTAATCCAGGCACTTAGCCTAAGGTTAAAAATAGAATCAATGCTATAGTCTGTAAAGGCTATGGCATTTTTTTTTTGATAGAAGGGGAGAGGATGGCTTCCTGGCTAAAAAAAGGTACTTTGTGTAGGCAAAATTGTAAATTGCTCGAGGCTAACCTATTAACCAAGAATTATGGCTAAACAGAAACCAAAATTTTCGGCTGTAGACCAACAAAAAGAAATTTATATAAACGGCTTAAGTGGTAAGCAGCCACTGATTCCTGTTGATTATAACAGGCTTCAAATAATGGCCAAAGAACGCATGAGTCCGGAAGCTTATGCTTACGTAGTTGGAGGGGCCGGAAAAGAAGAAACCATGTCTGCTAACCGGTCAGATTTTGACAGGTGGCGTATTTGGCCCAGGATGTTAAAGGATGTTTCCCAACGAGACATTTCTATTGATTTATTTGGAAAAAAACTAAATACGCCTTTTCTGACGGCTCCCGTTGGTGTTTTGGAGATGGCCCATGAAAAGGCAGATCTGGCAGTAGCAAAAGCAACAGCTCAGCTTGGGATTCCCATGATCTTTTCGAATCAAGCTTCAGTTGCCATGGAGGCTTGTGCAGAAGTAATGGATAATGGCCCCCGATGGTTTCAACTGTATTGGTCAAAATCAAATGAGCTGGTGGCCAGTTTGGTCTCCAGGGCAGAGGCCTGCGGCTGTGATGCCATCGTAGTAACTTTAGATACAACGATGCTGGGTTGGCGCATCCGTGACCTTGATATGGCTTATTTGCCTTTTTTACATGGAAAAGGTATTGCACAATATATCAGTGATCCGGTTTTTCAAAAACTAGTTGATGCTATGCCGGATGATGACCCCGAGGGCCTGAAACCTCCGATTAATTTTAATACGCTACGGAATGTATCTACCTTAATGAAGCGATACCCAGGCAGTACGATTGGCAATTTTAAATCCAAACGTCCATTAAAAGCTGTTCGCCAATTTATCAGTGTCTATTCCCGGCCGTCTCTCACCTGGGAAGATTTACCCTTCTTACGTAAACATTCCAAATTGCCGATCTTACTCAAGGGAATTTTACACCCCGAGGATGCAAGAATGGCAGTTGATGCCGGGATGGACGGTGTGATTGTCTCTAACCATGGTGGAAGACAAATAGATGGAAGTATTTCGGCTATCGCTGCCTTACCTGATGTAGTCCAAGCTATTGATGGAGCCATTCCCGTTTTAATGGATTCCGGTATTCGGGGAGGAGCTGACGCATTTAAAGCTATGGCTTTAGGGGCAAGAGGTGTTTGTATTGGTCGCCCCTTTGTGTACGCTTTATCATTGGCCGGAGCAGAAGGAGTTCAGCAATTATTACAACATTATATGGCAGACTTTGAATTGACAATGGGGCTTGCCGGATGCAAAAATACAACTGAGATCACAAGAGATTGTTTGAAAGATAATTAAACAACACATATGATAACTTTTCATCAACCTTAGGTTTCTTGAAAAAAATTAAATATATTTGTAGAGTTAAATGATTAAGCAACCTTTGAGGTAATTAAATTTCCTCCTCACCATTCCAAGCTGATCTTTTCCTACTTAACGCTACCTACAATTTATCCTTACCGATTTTAAGGTGATGATTTTCACCTGATCCTTACCGAATTTAAAGCATTTCTGTCTTGTGGCAGAACCGTTCACTAGTTTTAATTCCCTTCATCATTAGTTGAATCCATAAAGACTCAACTACATGATCTTTCTATGTTTTGTAACTAAATTTTTTTATCGATAAAACAAACTACTTACTATGAACAAGGCAAGTTTACAAGTATTTCTAAGACTAACCGTCTTATGCTTGTCGCTGATGTGCTGGAATTTTACAGGATTGTACGCAAGTACTTCCGAAAATATGCCCGGCACTTCAAGCACCAGCACCTGTTACATTTCAATTAGCACGGGGTCCGGGACTATTACAGTTGATGGACTAAGTGGGCATGCAACCATTCAAATTTTTGATGCACAATGGCAATCCGTGTATCATTGTAATTCAGGTTGTGCTCCCTCAAAAACAGTGGATCATCTTTCTCCTGGGCACTATTTTGTTAGTGCAAAAACGTATGATGATAGCTGGAGAGTTATCTGTGTCGAAGAAAAATATGTCGACGTTAATGACGGCAGCGGCAGTGGTGGCGGCGACGATGACGACGACGACGGCAACGGTGGCGACGATGACGACGACGATGGCAATGGTGGTGACGATGATGATGACGATGGCAACGGTG
>CBDUIU010000718.1:0-2785 GCA_965367335.1 uncultured Saprospiraceae bacterium | reverse complement strand
ATATTAAGCCCTTAGCAGGGCTATAAAATCCCGTTAGGGATTGAATGTAGGTAAATAATAGGTAAGGAAGATAGCTAATATTCCAAAAATGATCGAGTTTTTAAAACTCTTCAAATTATTTTTATAGATCACCCACTTTTCCATTCTGGCGTCTAAATCGAGCCGCTTACCTAAGCCCTTCTCGATTTTTGAATGACATTGTTGATTATATTTCTTTTGAGCTTTAAATGCTTTTTTGGGTTTACGAAATCTATGTTCTTTGGATGGATAGTAACCGGAAAATCCCATAACTTTTTTAGAATAAAATAAGGACTTTATTCTTAATTCTGTATCATTGTTCGACAAGCAACAAACGAACTGCGATTAGTTATTAACTGGAAAAACCTAACCGATTAACTCGATCAGGTTTTTCCTGATAATAACCCATAAAATGGTAATCAAATCAATCCGTTCTGACACTGCTCTACTTCACCAACTTTACCATTTGCTGTTTTCCATCCTGAATCACTTCCAGGATATACATTCCGGAACTCAAGTTCGTCGTTTTTAAATTTAGAGAAAACGAACCAACGGCACCAACAACATCTTTTCGTAGAACGGACTGTCCTAAGGCATTGTATAAATTTAATTGTAATGGCGCCGCAACAGGAATATCCAAAGTAATATTTAATTGGTGATCAAACGGGTTTGGCGAAACGGTGATCTGTCCTTCCCAATTATCCAACTCCACGGTTGAAGTCAACTCCCGCGCACCATTTGCAAACCAAATGCCCCAATGCCCACCAGTCAAAAATCCTTGTGGTGAACTACTAGCGGATATTTTGTCTGAATTAAGTTGGATGACATTGAGTTCAGCGTCGCCATAATAATCGCGTACATCAAACACAAGCAGGTCATCATCAATCGAATAATTCGGATAGCTTAGTACATCATTTTCATAGATCAAACCGACATCTCCAGTTTCAATATTCGCCCCATATAAAGCTAGTTGGTTGAAATTCTCTGAATCACCAATAAAATCAAAGGCAAATATGAAAGGACTATTTTTAGAAAAAGTTGGATTTCCTACACCGGAATTATCCGGTAGGCTACCAAAAATTTTCTGCACGATTCCGCTGGAAAAATCATTTGACTGATTGTCCCAAACAGAAATTAATCCAATATCCCAATAATCACTCGAGTTTCCTAAATCGTCATCGATGATATTATAGGCATCAAAGAGAACATTCTCCCCGGTGTAATCCCATTCAATAATATCTGCGTATTGGACATCATTGGTTACTACACCTTGCGCGGTGGTTGGCGTATAGATTTCGAAATTCACCCCGGTGCCTGAATTAAAATCAAATACAAAGAGAATATTATCAAAATCAGTAGTAGTTGCAGCAATCTTGGTCCCATCTTTTGAGATCGCTATATTGCGCCAGATCTGTTGCGGATTAGTTTCGATAAAATCTTCAATATATTGGCCCTGGTTATTGCGTTGCATTACTTTCAATTGGTTCAAATCATCGACAAAAACAATAAAAGTACCATCATCTGTTACGCTTGGGCGGCTTGTCAATCCGGTAGAACTGATCTGGGGAGCATCCTGAGAGAGATCATACAGATAAAGACCTTCTTCGTTAGCAGTTGTGGCCAGGACAAATTCGGTACCTTCGTTTGTAGGTAAATCATCCGGCTGCGTTGTTCCGGTACCTCCTCCAATACCTACGCCATCAAAAGCTGCACGGACAGCATTTAACTCCGTACTTCCATAGCGTTGCTGGGCCGATTGTTCCACAGCCAGGCGAAGGTCAATGAATTGAGAAGAGCGATTTAAATACAGAGAAAGCGCATCATAAAACATTCGACCAGCCTTTTCATGACCCACAGCTTGAGCCAGTAGGTAAAAAGCATGGTTTGTAATACCACTGTTAATGTGAACCCCGCCATTATCCCCTTGAGTCGTATTAGGCAAATCGACAAACTCGTTCATGTGTTTTGGTTGCCAGCCTGGAGAGTTCAATCCGGAACCGCCTTGGTTAGGGTCTGACATATCCCGCAAGGCCCCGGAAGGAAAAACCGAACTACTAACAATATCCTCACCAAGTTGCCAGTTCACCGGATCAATGAGTACACCGAAGACATCTGCAAAACTTTCATTCAAGGCGCCCGACTGATTTTCGTAGATCAACCCGGCAGTTCCCTGTACTACTCCATGGGTCATCTCATGCCCTCCCGTGTCCAAAGATTTCATTAAAGGAAAAGAAAAGGCACGATCGCCGTTTCCGTAGAACATTGCGGCGCCATTCCAAAAGGCATTATCCATATTAGCGCCGTTGGTTTCCGCAACGTTGATAATGGAAATGATATTACCACCATTACCATTGATCGAATTGCGGCTAAAAATTCCCCTGAAATAATCATAAGCTATTTCCGCGTGGTAATGAGCGGAAACTGCACTGGGATTATTCCAGATATTGTCACTGTCCAATACAAAATTGGAATTAAAATTACTGTTTTGCGGATTAGTATTCTCCGCATCCAAAGTCATGATTCCTCCGCGAATATCAGTAGGTATCGTTGAGTTCTGATTGTACATTGGCTGACTGATATCCAGCATGGCATAGGTAGGTGTCCCTGGGTCAAAAAACACATTTATCGTTCGCGTGATGCCTTTGAGGTCGGTGGCTTGAGCTGTAGCTGGTGGAAAGAATGAAGGCGCAAGCACAGCCAATGGTGATACAGCGGGTTGGCTTGGCAAAGTCGAACTTTGGGAACTTACATGGGCATCATGAACATG
>CBDUIU010000717.1:0-2803 GCA_965367335.1 uncultured Saprospiraceae bacterium | reverse complement strand
CGGTTGTACAATCCTTCTTCCAGAATAATCTTGGCCATTGCTAACAAAATAGCGGCTTCCGTTCCCGGATAGGTTGGCATCCAGTAATCAGACATACTAGCAGTATTGGACAAGCGAGGATCCATAGTCGCTAACTTAGCTCCTTTCATCTTAGCCTCAATGATCCGTTGAGCGTGTGGATTAAAATAGTGTCCACTCTCCAGGTGAGCTGAAATCAACAGAATAAACTTGGCGTTGGCGTGATCCGGTGAAGGGCGATTATATCCATACCAGAGATTATACCCAAACCGGGCGCCGGAAGAACAGATGTTGGTGTGGCTGTTGTGGCCGTCAACACCCCAGGACTGGATCACCCGGTTAGCATATCCTTCGTGGCCAGGCCGACCAACATGGTAAGCAATTTGATTGTGTCGTTTTTCCTGAATCGCCTTCCGCATCCGGGCGGCAATATCATCCATAACGCTGTCCCAACTCACTCGCTCCCATTTCCCTTCTCCTCGCTCACCCACTCTTTTCAACGGGTAAAGGATGCGATCCGGATCGGTAATCTGGTTGATCGTTGCCGGGCCTTTGGCACAGTTCCGACCACGACTCCCCGGGTGGTAAGGGTTACCTTCAAACTTGCGGATACTCATATCTTTTTTATCCACGTATGCCGTCAAACCACAAGCAGATTCGCAGTTAAAACAAGTAGTCGGAACGATGGTATAATTGCGTTTGACCTTTTTGGGCCAGGCTTTCGCTTCGTATTCCGTCCAGTCATCCCATTGTTCCATGGGTGGAAATTTGGTAAGGTCTCCAGGTTCGGTAAGTCGATCCAGCGGAGTCTCCGTTTCATTATGAAGATTTGGAATGATCCCGATAGCCTCGGCGATTTTTTCTATTAATGAGGGCTTTTTTTGTCCCATGGCTCTTTAGCTATAATTAATAATGGATAGAAAATAATGGAAAAAATTTACGCATTGACTAACTCAATGATATGCGCTGTGGCGCTTCTACCCATATATGTTCTGTAAAATAAATTCCCAGCAAAGTAATGATGCCGGCAGCAGCTAACATCATGATTGAGGTCCCACCGACTATTAATAAAACGATAGGTATTAAGTTTCCAAAAATGATAACCCCACCCCAGAACCTGTTTTTATAACGACCTTTTGTGATCATCTCTACAACCAGCTTAGCATCACGAGTAGGATGAGTAATCGTTAATTCGATAAGCATGGTCGCTAAGTTGATGATCAATCCGACTAATAATATTTTACTGAGAAAGGGAATCCAGTTGGCTCCACTTTCCGTGAACAACGCGATGATCCCAAAGGTAGCTGCGCCGGCCATTACACTGTGTACCAACATATGAATCGCCAGTGTCGGACTTTGCCAAAAATCGCGACCTTTCGCTTGTGCAAACAAGAAAGCTGTATAAACAGCTACCAGGATCGCAACGGCTGCGGTGGCATACATCACGACAGTTTCCAAGCTACTCCAACCCATCCAGGTAAATAAGGCAAGCACTGTTAAGAGACCACCGTAAGCTGTGATCGCATACCCTCCTTTTACCAACCAGGAATTCCATTGTGGCCGTAGCAACACATTAAGGAAACGATCAGGCCGATCTAAATCTTTGACCAGTAACAAACCGGTAGCACCTAAAAACAATACACCTATGCCAACACCTAACCAGAGGGTTAAAGGATTAACTTCCGCCCATCCAAAGGCCCAGGCCAGGAATGGCACCAGAAAAGCTCCCGCTGAAATTGCTTTGGTCCATACATAAGCAGAGACTTCCCAGCCCCAGAGAATACCTTTATCCGGAGCATCGTAAGCACGTCGGGCTTTTCCCAACAAGACATCTACGGATTTAGCGGGACCATGATTGGCTACTTCATCCGTCGAGGTTTGTTGTCCATTAACTTCCATCAATGCCTGCACCACATCAGAATTGGAGAAGGCCATTTTTTCGGCTTCCTTAGCATAATGCCCCACACCTAAAGCCTGGCTATTCCAAAAATAAGCATCTGCTTTTTCCGTAGCGGTAGGATTGAGTGAAGCCTCATCCGCATCGATATAGAATAGATTAGGCTGTGTGTCCTTTTCCGGTTTACGTACTTTCACTTGCTGGCGGGAAAGTAAGGCAGCGATTTCAGTAGTCGGATCATCCATATCACCGGAGATGATGGCATGCTCCGGGCACACATTTACACAGGCAGGCTCTAAGCCGACATCAATCCGATGAGCACAGTAATTACATTTGGCCGCAGTGTGGGTTTCCGGATCAATGTATAAAGCATCATAAGGACAAGCCTGCATACAAGATTTACAACCGATGCAACGGTTCTTATCAAAATCGACTATCCCGTCATCCCGAAAATACAAAGCTTCTACCGGACAGATCTCCACGCAAGGAGCATCTGTACAGTGATTGCAACGCATGACCGAGAAGAGGCGTCGGGAATTTGGAAACACGCCCTTTTCTACCTGTTTGACCCAAGTTCGATTGACACCTACCGGCACCTGATGTTCTGATTTACAAGCGGTAGTGCAGGCATGGCAGCCAATACATTTGCGGTTGTCAATGACAAAACCGTATTTCATATGGTTCTTTTTGATTGATAGTTATGTTTATTTTGTTTGCATTCAAGACGCAAAATAAAGGATTAATACAACTAAACATAAAAATATGATAATTTTTTCATGTTTTTTTTCTCGAAACGGAAAACGATAAAAGCAGAGAACGGAAAAGGGGCCAAAGGTGCGTTTTGCAACCTTTGGCCCCCTTTGCCCCCTTTGGCCCCGTTGGCCCCTT
>CBDUIU010000716.1:0-2817 GCA_965367335.1 uncultured Saprospiraceae bacterium | reverse complement strand
GTAACGTTTCCCTTAGCAGCTAAAATTAGCGTGCTTCCAGATTCCATGACCCCTGTCTACCAATGGTTGACCCAAAAGCAAAAAAATGGTGTCAGCGACAGTGAAGTGAAATGGAATTTTCAGAAATACCTCCTCAATGAATTCGGAGAGCTGGTTAGGATTGTCCCTTCCAGCGTTAGTCCGATCGATGAATCCATCCTGGATTGGCTGAACGGCCAGTGAAATTCCACCTTATTTTGCGTTCATAAATATCATCGGAATGGAAAGGTAAAAAAAATGAAATGAGGCAAAAAAGTAAATTATAGTATCAACTTTTTTACATTTTTTCTTCTTTCAATAATTTGACTTTCTCTTTCCTACAGAACGCGCCATATGTTTTTTAGGGAAATAACCGGCCAACAAACCGTCAAAGCAAGCCTTACTGCTATGGTAGATGCCAATCGTCTGCCTCACGCCATGTTGCTCATGGGGCCTCCCGGTTGTGGTAAACTCGCCTTAGCACTGGCTTTAGCCCAATATCTCCTCTGCTTGAACCGAACAAACGGTGACGCCTGCGGTTCTTGTTCTGCCTGTATCAAGGCTTCGAAATATATCCATCCTGATCTTCACTTTTCCTTTCCTACCGTTGGTTCTAAAATGACTAGTAGGAATTTTTTGACTCAGTGGCGTAGCGCCCTGGCAGTCAATCCCTATCTGGATATTAATCAGTGGTTGGAAGCTATCGGTGCAGAAAATAAACAAGGTAACATCACCAAGGATGAATGCGTACAAATCATCCAAAAGCTAAGCCTCAAAACATTTGAATCTGCCAATAAAATATTGCTAATGTGGCGACCCGAGTACTTGGGAAATGAGGGCAATCGCTTACTGAAAATGATTGAGGAACCACCGGAAGGAACGGTGTTTATCCTGGTTGCTGAGCAGCCGGATAAAATTTTAAATACCATCCTCTCTCGTTGTCAGCTAACCAAGATACAGCGTTTAACAGATGGGGACATCGTTGAAGGATTAGTGGCTAAAGGGAAAACGGATGAAGAAACGGCACGTAAGATTTCCTTCATGGCTGACGGTAATTTCAATGAAGCACTCAAATTGGTGGGACATAGTGTAAACGATGAGGCCCTGCTCTTTTTAGATTGGCTGCGCAATTGTTACAAAGGAAATCCTGGAAAATTGGTAAGTTGGGTGGAAGAATTCGCTAAAATAGGACGGGAGAAACAAAAACACTTTTTACAATATGGCCTCCATTTTATGCGCGAATACTTATTGTTGCGCATGACCGGAGAAAGCAAAGTTCGCTTGCAAACCAAAGAACTGCAGACTGCTCAACGTATGATCAAAGTGATTGGCTTCGAGCAGTTACAAGCTATTGTTGAGCTTTTTGATAATTGTATTTACTATGTCGAACGGAATGCTAATCCCAAGGCTTTGTTCCTGGATGTTTCTATTCGACTTCATTATATTCTTCAAAATAAAATGACTCATCACAACAAAACTATAGCCGTAGGGTAGGGTTGAGGAATGATGACTCGTTAGGAGCTAGGAAGAACATGAAAAAGAGGTAGTGGCTTGTTAGCCTATTTATACCTCAGGTTCACTTTTTACTTCTCCTTATAAAACAGGATTGATATGGGATGCTTAGGATGTTCGACATCAACTACTAATGGTTCTCCTTCAGGTTGCGGCAGTAAAGGAAACTGCTCAACGGGAGGGTGTAACCGTATGAATACATATGATTGGCTAACAATCATGGATGTACAAGATTTTTCTCCTTATGATATAGTAGAAGTAAGCTTTAAGAATGGTGCAAGAAAACAGTTTTTTCGGACCAATCCCAAGGTAGATGCCATCACGGGGGACTACGTTGTAGTGGATTCCGGGAATGGCTATGATGTAGGCGTCATCACGTTGTCCGGAGAGTTGGTTCGATTGCAAATGAAGAAGAAAAAGGTGAATGAGAAGGCAGTACAACATCATTTGATCCGAGTTGCCAATCAGCGGGATATGGAGCGTTTACAGGAAGCACGTTCGTTGGAAAAAAGCACCATGGTACGTGCTCGAGCGATTTCCAGAACCTTGGATCTTGATATGAAGGTCGGCGATGTAGAATATCAAGGGGATAAACGCAAGGCCACATTTTATTATACGGCTGAAGGGCGGGTAGATTTTCGGGAACTGATCCGGCACTTTGCTAAAGAGTTTCGGGTGAAAATTGAAATGAGACAAATTGGTGCCCGGCAAGAATCTGCGCGGATCGGAGGCATCGGGTCTTGTGGTCGAGAGCTTTGTTGCTCTACCTGGCTTACTGACTTTAAATCGGTTTCTACTGCTGCTGCTCGTTACCAAAATTTAGCCATCAATCAAACTAAGCTATCTGGCCAATGTGGTCGTCTCAAATGCTGTTTGAACTACGAGCTGGATAGCTATATGGATGCCCTGGAGGTTTTTCCGAAAAAAGCAGAGAAGTTAAAAACTAAACATGGCATTGCTTCATTAATAAAGATGGATATATTCAAGCAATTGATGTTCTACTCTTATAAAGAACCTACTGGACGTGAAAAGATCATTACCCTGGACGTCGTGACTGTGAAAGAAATCCAGGAGCAGATGGAAAAAGGAGAGCTGGTGGATAGTCTGATGGGAATGCAGGCGATTACAACTCCGGAGGTAGAAGAAGAGACATTTGAGTATGAAGACGTTACTGGTGCGGTAGAATTGCCAATGGAAAAACGCCGTAAAAAACGTCGAAATAAAAACCGTAAACCTGGCGGCAGAGATAATAGACCCGGAAATAGAGGAGGCAGTCGTGAGCAGAAG
>CBDUIU010000715.1:0-2824 GCA_965367335.1 uncultured Saprospiraceae bacterium | reverse complement strand
GGCTGTCATTGGCTTTGTTCCTTTGGTTATTTCAGAGAAAAAGTGGCGAATAGCTCTAATTTCCTATTTTTTACTTAATAGTTATATCGTACTCAGTTGGCATATCTGGTGGTATGCTTCCTGCTTTGGAATGCGGGCCCTGATTCAATCTTATGCTGTATTGGCTATACCGATGGCGGTATTGTTTCAGTGGCTTACTCGTTATCGCTGGTTATCCTTCCTTGGTATTGGATTTGGCATTTTTTGTATCGGACTTAACCATTTTCAGGATTGGCAATATCGGCACCGTATCCTGGCAATGGATGGGATGACGAAAACTTTTTATTGGAATGCCTGGGGAAAAACAACCTTCGATGGTGACGCTTATACCTATATTGATAATGACGAGCGATTGCCTGCTCATTTTTCGGGTGAAAGTAAAACAATCGCTATTTATGTCGCTGAAAAAGATAGTACACAACGCCAATTATCCTTTTTCAAAGGAAAACCAGCTGTTATGCAGCCTCCAACAATGACTTTTGGTCCGACGATTACCGAGCAGCTATCCGCTAAAACAGCCGAAGACCTGAAGGGTAAATGGGTAGCAGTTGAAGGAGAGCTGCTGAGTGCCGGATCTCAATTTGACCGGTATCATGCCGCCCAATTGGTTTTTAGTCTGGAGCGAAAAGGAAAGGCTCTAAAATGGAGAGGAGTACGATTCCAGCGATATCAACCAGCAGATTCGTGGCTTGATGTCCAATACCATTTACAGTTGCCGGATTCGCTGCAGGCTGAAGACCAAATAAAGATCTTCACATGGAATCAATCACCGGATACTATCTATATACATCAGCTAAGGCTAGGGTTAATAAATCAGGATTAAGGACTACTTCGCTTCGACCATCGGCTTAATTACCTCTAACATTTCCTGGTGAATCACCTGACCCGCGGCAAGCACCTCATTACTAAATAAAAAATCTGCTTGTCCATTAAAAGTTGTGACCTTCCCCCCAGCCTCTCTAACAATAAAGCTACCTGCTGCAATATCCCAAGACTGAATACTATACTCATAATATCCATCAAACCGGCCACAGGCAACATACGCTAAATCTAGTGCAGCTGAACCGAATCTGCGAATCCCACGTGTCCGTTTCATAAATACCTGGAATACGTCTAAGTAAGACTCCATGCGGGAATAATCATAATAGGGAAACCCTGTAGCCAATAAGGTTTCTTCTAGCTGTACCGCAGAACTCACTTTAATTGGAAGATCATTAAGGTAGGCACCACCATCTTTCCAGGCATAAAAACACTCCTCATGCATGACCTCGTAAACGATGCCCATTACCAATTCATCTCGATGTCTTAAGGCTACACTAATTGAAAAGAAAGGAACCTGGTGTAAAAAATTAGTTGTTCCGTCCAATGGGTCGATAATCCATTGCCATTCCCCCTCCTGATCCTCTACGGTATCTTCTTCAGTAAGAAATACAGATGAAGGAAGAATTTTTGCCAGACCTGCAACCAATCGAGACTCAGCAGTTTTATCGACATAACTCACCAGGCTGTTTTTGCTTTTGGTTTCAATATTTCCATCCTGCACTTTTCCTAGCTGTTCGGCAATGAATTGCCCTACTTCTTTTATTAAGGCACAGCTTTGACGGGTAAGTAATTCTAATTGCATGAAATGATAATTAATCAGGTTCTTAATAAAAAGTGCTTTTTGAGGGGCAGGCTTAAAAGATAAACGTCGTCCTAGAAAATTACCTGGACGACGTTTTTTATATCTCGTTTTGTTAGCTTCTTAATTATTTCTGGATCAACTTTAGAAGTGACCCGGAAGCCACTTGCTCATCTAGCTCCATACCATTGATAAGGCTATGTTCCGTTTGTTTATCTTGAGGGATATTGTAATTACTCAGCACTTGAGCCAGGGTTCCTCCTCTGTTTACGGTAACGATTTTAATACGGTCTGGTTTTACGTTGATTTTTGACTGGTCCGATAGTTTTCGGAAGCCTTTCATAGTAGATTCAAACAAAGTACTCCGACTGCTATAAACACTCTTCGTAGCCAGCCCGTAGAACATGTAAATAACTCCGTTGTATTCAATAAAATAAGTCAGTACACGTAAACTCTTAGCAGGTTCTTGGGTATTATCCTGATCAGATAACAAAGCAATTGCCTGAAGTCCATTCACACTAGTGTTCCGGGAGTCCACTACAGTCATTTTATTTTTTTCCACAAAAGCACTTGCCGCAGCATCAAGCGTTTTTTCCTGAGCAAGGGTAAAGATAATCGCTGACTTGCCATCCTGTGGGGCCATCACAACCTGGGCAGGTGAGTTTTGTAATTGCCAACTGCTCGGGACAGGAAATTGGAATAACAATTCAGGGTGATAAAATACATTATCTTCTACATATCCCTGGCGAGGATCTTCTCCGTACAATAAACCATCAATCATTCTTAGATAAGATTCTCGATTTACTTGATAGGATTTACCAGGATTATTACCTTGCCACTTAGTGGCTAATTGATCAACTTTATTATGGCGGTCCGCTGGGTTGGGGTGAGTAGATAAAAAACTAGGTAATGTTTCTGCAGACGTTCCTTCACGCATCCGATCTAATGTATTAAAAAAATTCGCCATCTCGTGCGCGTCGTAACCTATTTTGGTAGAATATTCAACTCCTAACTGATCCGACTGGCTCTCATCATCTCTGCCAAATTTTAGAAATAGTAACCCTAGACCTTGTTGAGCAGACTGTGCAAACTGAGCGAATTCCGGTACTGCGACCATTCCGGCAACTAACCCCACCTGTGCAAGAATTTGTTTGCTATATTGAC
>CBDUIU010000714.1:0-2837 GCA_965367335.1 uncultured Saprospiraceae bacterium | reverse complement strand
CGACTGCTTTTGAAGGCAATACCACGGAGAAACGGGTCTCCACCCCCGGAGTGCTGGCAGCAGATATTTCTCCTCCTAACAAATTGACCAAAGATTTACAGAAGGCCAGACCAATGCCACCGCCACTAATGGAGTCCGTTTTATTTCCGAGTTGGTAGAATCGTTCAAAGATATTATGCAGATCTTCGGGGGGAATGCCTTTACCACTGTCAATAACATCTATATGGATCATTTTTTGCCCGGAAACAAAACTGACTTCTGATTCAATGCTGATATTTCCATCGGGTGGTGTGAACTTGAAAGCATTAGAAAGCAGATTGAAAATAATGCGCTCAATTTTTTCTACATCGATTATGATCTCTTCATTTGGTGAATTAACCTTATAATAAAAATTTATATTTTTTTCAATGGCATAATTTTCAAAGGCCTCCGTTATCGGGTAAATAAATCCTCCTAAGGTGTTTTTGCTAAGATTCAGACTTACATGACCCTGTTCAGCTTTGCGAAAGGTTATTAATTGATCCACCAGACTGAGCAATCGCTTGGTGTTCTTTTGTATAATGGCCAGGTATTTGTTATTGTTGCTATCAGCATTATTTTTGATAATGTATTCTAATGGACCGGCAATCAAAGTTAGCGGCGTTCTAAATTCATGTGACAGATTGGTGAAATAACGAAACTTGCCCTGATTGATCGTTTCCATCCGCTCTTTATCCATCTCTTCATATTTGAGCCGCTGTTTTAATTTTTCGTGTTGTATAAAATACAGGGATACTCCAACACCAATTCCCAGGGTCACCAGCGCAAACAGCAGATAACTCCACCAGGTTTGGTACCAGGGAGGTAGTATTTCAAGGTTCAGAGCCTTAGCCTCCGTACTCCAGGTTCCATCGCCATTGGCCCCTTTCACCATAAAAGTATAACTACCCGCAGGAAGGTTGGTATAGGTTATCGTGGTTTTACCAGTGTTCTCCTCTACCCATTCCTCGTTAAAACCTTCCAGTTTATAAGCCACTTTGTTCTTGAAAGGCAGAGAGGTATGTTCGACCGCTATGTTAAACCCAATAAACCGCTGCTTTTGGCTGATGGCAATGCTTTCGGTCTCAGCAATGGATTTTTTCAGAATGATGTTGTTATTTAATTTTTGACCTATCTTAATGGGCTGGTTATTTACCAACAGGCCGGTAATCAAAATTTCCGGGGGCTGGGTATTCAATTTGATGTCCTCCGGCTTAAAGATCGTCAGACCGTTTAATCCTCCGAAATAGTAATATCCTGATTTTCCTTTAAAATAGGCCCCTTGTCTAAAATTGTTCTGGGGCAAACCGTCCCGTACATCAAATACATCAATGGAGTGGTCCTCCAGATGAAATCGGACCAGGCCCATATCCGTACTTATCCATGCGTAGTCGTCTCCTTCCGGCAATATGCCGTAAATGGCATCGTCCGGTAAGACATTGTTTTTTCTGAAGTACTCGATTTTTTGAGGTTCGCCTCCAGGGTCCAGAAGCATCTTGTTCAATCCGCCTCCGAAAGTACCGATCCAGATGTTTTGGTGACCATCTTCAAAAAGACAGAATATTTTTGGATTGCTAAGCTTTACCTTTTTACCCCGGATAGTAATCGGCTGTGATGCTATTTGCCGGCTATCGTTAGTCAAAAGAAGTTCAAATAAACCGTTTTGAGTGCCAAACCACATCCTGCTACGGGTATCCATTAGAAATGCCTGTACGCTTTCAGGACCAAGATTCAAGATGGCGTGCACATCAATTTCGGGATTCCTCTCTTTTTGAATGCTCTCCCATGGGTTTTTAAGAATGATGACTTGATGGCCCCCAAGCATAACTTTCTCCTGATCAATTTGTACGATGGAACGGTAGCCGTGGTCCAGAAAGATTTGCTCTTTCGTTCTTAATTTTATTTTCTTGAATTTTTTATCGAAAGGATTATAAACTATCAGGGATAAGTCCGTCCCAATCCAGATAAAGCCCTGGTCATCTTCAAAAATAGACCGGATGATATCTTTTTCCTCAAGCTCAATTTCTTCTTCCAGGTTTTCAAATTGAAGCAGGTGCACACTGGTCTCATCTATCCGATCCATACTTCTGGACAAAGATCCGTTATAACCTGCCACCCAAAGCCTTCCCCGGCGGTCTTCTAAAATAGCATTGATCAGATTATCGGAAATAGAGGATGGATCATAAGGATTGTTGCTGTAGGTAATAAATTGCTTTTGGGATAAATCCAATTTGTTGATCCCGCCCTGAGCCGTGCCGATCCAGAGGATATCAAAATTATCCTGGAATATGACATTGATCTGTTTACTGCTTATTCCCCATTTGTTTTTTGGGTCGAAGGGATAATTGATAAAACTTTCAGTATCAGGCAAATACCTCGAAAGGCCTTCAGTAGTGCTGCCTATCCAAACCGAGCCTGCAGCATCTTCAAAAATGGCCTTTATTTCAGGTTTGGATCTGGTCGTAACCTCGTTGGCGACACTTTCAAAATGGTGGACAATATGCATTCTATCGCCTTCTAAGATCGCTTTGAAAAGTCCGCTCGTGGTTCCAATCCAATAGATATTTTGGATCTTTTGAAGTCTGGTGATGTCGTGTTTTGAAAAGAACGGAATGGAAGTAATCCCCCTAATCCTGGGCTGTTGTTGAGCTGTTATTTCAATATCAGCATGATAGAGACCTTCTGGAGTAGCTAACAGGAGGGAGGTGGTATCAATAAAACAAAAGTCGTTGAGCTGCGTATGCTCCAAATGCGATGACAACAGGTTTTCTGAAATCTCAAAATTCACGATTGTTTTTCTCAAATCGTTAGTGAAGTAA
>CBDUIU010000713.1:0-2850 GCA_965367335.1 uncultured Saprospiraceae bacterium | reverse complement strand
TATTTAAAGCAACATTCTCGTATAAGTTCAGGTAAGCATTACAAATCAGTAGATCCGCTCGACATTTCAGTCAGCGCTTTCCACACTTCAGCTCATTCCATTTCATTTCAGTCCTGAAATCCTACAACTTGGAGTCAGAATTAATCACTTAATCCGACTCCAGTATGAAATCTCTTTTTACCCTTTCGATCGCTATCAGTATAACTTTTTCCTCCCTCTTTTCTCAAGTTACAATTAATGGAACCATTACCGACGAGAACGGTGAAGCAATACTTGGTGCGAACATCGCTTTGCTGGATACTTATGATGGGGCATCTTCTAATAAGGATGGTTTTTTCCAGTTTGTGACGGAAGAAAAAGGAAGCTATACCTTGCAGGTCAGTTATTTGGGTTATCAAACGGTTGAGCGAGAGATAGAAATTGGAACAAAGGATATCAAGTGGAACGTTCGCATCAAAGAAGCGGTAAACGAATTAAATGCTGTGGTCATTACTGCCGGGGCATTCGAGGCTAGTGATAAAAAGAAATCTGTCACTTTGGATCCGATTGATATTGTGACCACGGCAGGAGCAACTGCAGATATTGCCGGGGCTTTAAATACCTTGCCGGGCACGCAGAAGGTAGGAGAGGAAGGACAGCTATATGTTCGGGGTGGCGCAGCCTATGAAACACGGACTTTTATCGATGGCATGTATGTACAAAACCCTTACGGCAGTACCGTATCCAGTTTACCATCCCGCGGTAGATTTTCTCCATTTCTTTTTAAAGGGACAACATTTAGCACGGGAGGCTATTCGGCGGAATACGGACAGGCTTTATCTTCCGCTTTACTGCTAAATTCTAATGACCTGGCTACGGAAACGATGACCAGCCTTTCCTTAATGAGCGTTGGTGGCGGCCTGGCTCATACTAAGCGTTGGAAGAATACCTCTGTTTCAATTTCCGGGCAATACATCAACGTTGCACCTTACACCGGGCTGATGCCACAAAACGTAAAATGGGACAAGCCCTTTAGCTCTGCTGGAGGTCAGGTGATTTTTCGCCATAAAACCTCCGAAACCGGTATGCTTAAGTTTCATGCAGATATCACCCACTCCGATTTTGCCCTGCAAATGCCGGAACCTGGAAAAGTAACCGCCACTAGTCGGCTGGATCTCCGGAATGATCATATCTATTTAAATGCTTCTTTTCGGGAAATACTGAATGAGAAATGGTCTGTCTTTGGTGGATTGGCTTATACAAATAATCTGGATAAGATCGCTCAGTCCTTTGACCTGAATGCCCGGGAGCAATCTGCTCAGGCTCGTGTTAGTATGAAGTATTTAGCAACCGATCGGGTGAAGTTGAAGTTCGGAGGTGAAGTGTTGAGGAATGTATTTGCAGAAAACTACCAGGATATTGATCAGTTGGTTTTTAAAACAGACCTGGAACAAAACTATACTGCTGCTTTTGTTGAAACAGATATCATTGTCGCCAATAGTCTGGTGGCGAGGGTTGGAGCCAGAGCAGAGTACTCGGATTTGTTAGACAAAGTAAATCTTGCGCCTCGGGCATCACTGGCTTATAAAACCGGCCAATACAGCCAGGTTTCGCTGGGGTACGGCCATTTTTATCAGACTCCCGGAAATGAATTGTTGAGATATCGAACCAGTCTTGACTTCGAACAAGCCAGTCACTATTTGATTAACTACCAGGTCATGCGTGCCGGACGCACATTCCGGGTTGAGGGTTATTACAAAGCATACGATGATCTGGTGAAATTTCAAGCGAACGAACCTTGGAAAATGAATAATGAAGGTCAGGGTTACGCTACCGGAGTAGATGTTTTCTTCCGCGACCGAACTACCTTTAAAAATGCGAATTACTGGATTTCCTACTCGTTTTTGGATACCGAGCGCGATTTTCGGGATTTTCCACAACAAGCTACACCCGGGTTTGCCAGCAAGCATAATTTATCCATTGTATACAAGCATTGGTTGTCCAAATGGAATACCTCTATAGGGTTGACATACTCTTTCTCCAGTAGCCGCCCCTACAACAACCCCAATGAAACTGCTTTTAACTCGGAAAGTATTGACCCTTACCATGACCTCAGTATGAATGCCAGTTATTTGACGAATTTTTTTGGCCACTTCACCATTGTTCATTTTTCTGCCGCGAATGTACTGGGTTTAAAACGAAATTTTGGTCAACGATTTAGCAATACACCGGATGAAGAAGGGCAGTACAGCAGTAGCCCGATTCGCCCGACTTCCGATTACAATCTCTTCCTTGGCGTTTTTATTTCTTTCGGAGAGCAACACAAGAATGAAGAGAAACCGGATGATTTTTAAACCCGCAACAATCATAGAAAGTATACTTCGTTATTTTTTTCGCGAACTACCATTATCTAAATTTTTACAAAATAAAACTAACCTTTCATCATGAAAAATCTCATCATCTTTCTGATCGCAACTACTATCTCCATCACGGCTTTTGCCCAGAATGAAAAATATATCAAAGCCATGGGCACTCAACTTGAAAAACTACAAGCAGCTAAATCTGTCGATGATTACCAAACTGTAGCAAACGGTTTTGAACGTATCGCCAAGGCTGAAGCCAACGAGTGGTTACCAGGCTATTACCAATCTTTCTGTTACATGATGATGGCCGCAGGGACTATGGAAAAAGATCCATCTAAGATTGACACATATTTGGATCAAGCACAGGCAGCATTAGATGCTACTAAAAAATTAGCGGGGGGTGAATCTGAAGTTTTTGCCCTTCAGGGTTATATCTACCAGGGACGTATCTGGCCGAATCCCCAACAACGTGGTGCCGAGTATACGCAAAAAAGCTACGAAGCCCGTG
>CBDUIU010000712.1:0-2854 GCA_965367335.1 uncultured Saprospiraceae bacterium | reverse complement strand
CATAGCAGAGATATATTTTACATTGCTTCTTTGTCTTACAAAACAATTGTCTACAAAGGGCAACTTACGACCTATCAGTTACGTCCTTATTTTCCGGATCTTCACGATGAGAATTTTCGCTCGGCTATTGCTCTGATCCACTCTCGTTTTTCTACCAATACGGCTCCTAAATGGAAACTGGCTCAACCTTTTCGCTATATTGCTCACAATGGTGAAATCAATACTAGTGCCGGTAATCTCAATTGGTGGAAAGCCCGGGAAGAGGAACTCGCTTCTGAACTCTTTACCGAAGATGAATTACAAAAACTCAAACCAATTTGTGGTAAGGGCTTGTCCGATTCGGGAAACTTTGATAATGTACTTGAATTTCTGGTACTCAGTGGCCGTAGCCTGCCCCATGCGCTAATGATGATGATCCCTGAGGCCTGGCAGCATGATCCCCACATGCCGGAATACAAAAAAGCGTTTTACGAATACCACGAAAATATCATGGAAGCCTGGGATGGCCCGGCATCTATCTGCTTTACAGATGGCATACTTGTCGGTGCAACCTTAGATCGTAATGGCTTGAGACCTTCCCGCTACTTGTTGACAAAAGACAATGTGCTCATCGTCGCTTCAGAAGCAGGTGCATTGCCTGTAGATCCGGCAAGCATCTTGTTGAAAGGTCGTTTGCAGCCTGGACGAATGTTGATTGCAGACTTGGATGAAAGCAGAATCATTGGCGATGAGGAGTTGAAATCCATTGTTTGTAAAAGATTGCCCTACCAGGAATGGCTGGAGGAAAACCGCCAACATATCAAAGAGTTACCGATTGGGGATGTTCCAACAATTAGGCTAGATAGACACACACTGTTTACACGGCAACAACTTTTTGGTTTTTCCAAAGAAGATTTGAAGGTTATTATAGCTCCAATGATCCAGGGGGGAAAGGACCCCATCGGGTCCATGGGCGCAGATATTCCCTTAGCTGTGCTATCCCAAAAGTCGCAACATCAGGCCAATTACTTCAAACAACTTTTTGCGCAGGTTACCAATCCACCCATTGACCCAATTCGGGAACGCTCCGTGATGTCCTTGCATACCCGTTTGGGTGCCCGTGGCAATGTATTAGATGATGCCATTGGTCATGCTCGTTTTATCCATCTTTCTCAACCAGTATTAACCAATGAAGATATAGGCAGGCTAAACGCCTTAAATCAAGGAGATTACCATACTGGAAAAATTAATATCCTCTTTCGGGCAGACGGCCAAAAAGGTCGGTTAAAAGCCGCCATCGACCACATTTGTGCCGCAGCAGAAGACTTGGTGCGTTCTGGCTCTAATATCCTGATCCTTTCAGACAGAAATGCTAGTTCAGGATTTGCCCCCATACCAGCTTTAATGGCCACTGGTGCAGTACACCATCATTTGATCCAGGAAGGACTGCGCACCAAAGTGTCCATCGTAGTTAAAGCCGGCGATGTACGGGAAACCCATCACTTTGCTACCTTATTTGGTTATGGTGCTGATGCAGTCAATCCATACCTTACCTTTTCTACTATTGCTGATTTGCATAAAGTTGGTGTGTTTGGAAAAGAACATGAATTGCAAAAACACATTGAGACTTATATCAAGGCAGTCGGGAAAGGATTGTTAAAGATTATGTCAAAAATTGGAATTTCCACACTGAGCTCTTACAAGGGTGCTCAAATTTTTGAGGTACTTGGCTTAAATGATAGTGTGGTGGACAAATGTTTTACCGGGTCGATTTCCCGGATTGAAGGTGTAGGCTTTGATGGTATCGCAGATGAAGTGTTAGAAAGACACCGGGCTGCTTTTCCAGATCGCATGACCAAAAAGCGTCAACTTGATACCGGAGGTATTTATCAATGGAAAAAATCTGGTGAGGCGCACCTGTTCACCCCTAAAACTATTCATCTTTTACAGAAAGCGGCTCGAGCCGGTGACTATAGGGCTTATCAGCAATTTGCTAAACTTATTGATAACCAGGTAGAGCAAGCTTTGACCCTGCGGGGCTTACTTACGTTTCGCAAGGGAGAGCCGGTTCCATTAGAAGAAGTGGAACCAGTGGAGCAAATTTTAAAACGCTTCGTAACCGGTGCGATGTCCTTTGGGTCGATCTCTCACGAAGCACACAGTACACTGGCCATCGCTATGAATCGAATTGGAGGGAAAAGTAATAGTGGCGAAGGAGGAGAAGACGAAGCACGGTATATTCCATTACCCAACGGTGACTCCATGAGCTCAGCTACCAAACAAGTAGCCTCCGGACGTTTTGGGGTCACGGCCTACTATCTCTCCAAAGCCAAAGAAATTCAAATCAAAATGGCTCAGGGGGCAAAACCTGGCGAGGGTGGCCAACTCCCAGGGCACAAAGTCGATGAATGGATCGGACGGGTACGTCACTCTACTCCCGGAGTAGGCCTGATCTCTCCACCACCTCATCATGATATTTATTCAATCGAGGACTTAGCTCAATTGATCTTTGATTTAAAAAATGCTAATCGCGAAGCCCGGATCAATGTCAAACTCGTCTCAAAAGCCGGTGTTGGTATTATTGCCTCGGGAGTAGCTAAAGCCCATGCAGATGCAATCCTGATTTCTGGGCATGATGGTGGTACGGGAGCTTCTCCGTTGACTTCCATTCGGCATGCCGGCTTACCCTGGGAACTGGGCCTTGCCGAGACGCATCAAACCTTAGTGAAAAATAAATTACGCGACCGGGTCACCTTACAAACCGATGGCCAGATCCGTACTGGCCGTGACCTGGCTATTGCCACTTTGCTCGGCGCAGAAGAGTGGGGAGTAGCTACTGCGGCCCTCGTAGTCGAAGGCTGTATTATGATGCGTA
>CBDUIU010000711.1:0-2854 GCA_965367335.1 uncultured Saprospiraceae bacterium | reverse complement strand
GAATTCCCTACGCCATTATCGGCTATTTTCAATCGCAATTGACCGGTTGGTTCCTGTACGATACTTAGGTGGATTTTGCCCTGGCGGTTATCCGGGAAGGCATACTTCAATGAGTTGGTTAGTAATTCATTGACGATCAGGCCCAGTGGTATAGCTGTATCTACATCCAGTTCTAATTCTTCCATAGGAATTTCCAGCGACACCTGCGCCGCTTTTTTTCCAAAAGTTTTTTTCATCGCCTCCCCCATCGTCGATAAATAATCTTTCATTTCTACTGCTGCCAGGTTTTCTCCCTGATACAGTTTTTGATGGATCAAAGCCATGGATCGCACCCGATTTTGACTTTCTTTGACTGCCTCCAGAGCACTTTCATCTGTTATACTTGCCGATTGAAGATTAAGCAAACTGGAAATGGTTTGTAAGTTATTTTTCACCCGATGGTGGATTTCTTTGAGTAACAATTCATTTTCTGCATTTTTCTTTTCCAGCTGCGCATTGGTCATATTGAGCTGGGCATTTGTTCGTTTTTTTTGACGATACCCATTGAATAATAAGATGAGTACAATAGCTAACAAAGTTACTACGCCACCGATCAGCCACTGAATAATCTTTTGCTGATCGATCTTTTGTTGCTGTAGCGAGATGGTAGCTTCCCGTTTCCCTGTTTCATATTTCTGCGCCAGTTCTGATCCCAGCTGGGCCAGTTCTTCCTCATATTGTCGTTCTACTTCTTTTGCATACAACCAGGTGTAGCGATTGGCATTTTCATGGTCACCCAGGCCGGCGTAGATATCAGAGGCATGCATATAATTTTCCCAAAGGTTACGGAGATCACCCAGGTTGATCATGGCCTCGATAGCTTTAAGCGTATAGGGCAAAGCCGCTTCGTAGTCTTTCTTTAAGAGGAAGGTATGTCCCATATTAGCATAGCTAACCATCTCTCCGCGCTGAGAAGATCCTTTTTTACAAAGTTCCAGATTACTGCGATAATCCGCCAATGCTTCTTCATAGCGATCCATATATTTATAAATATTCCCTCTGGTATTATAGATGCGGGCAAGGTCCAGCGGTGTTGCCTGTTCTTTTATCATTAATGACAAAGCCTGATTCACCTGACCCAAGGCCAGTTCATAATCTCCTTGAAAAAGATAATTATAAGCCAACTCATTATGTATGCCGGCCTCCAACCGCGACTCTCCCAACTGCTGAAAAATATCGATGGCTTGATTACAATACCTGATCGCATCCTCATAATCATTTTGCATCGAATAGACATCAGCTATTCCGCCAAAGGCTTTTGCTATTCCTAATTGATACCTCGCTTTTTCCCAAAGCGCAAGGGCTTGATGATACCGTTCCATCGCCAAAGCAAAGGTCCGTTTATTGGCCGCTATTTTTCCTTGTTCATAGGCGACGGCTCCCAAGAATTCCTGATCATTAAGTTCTACTGAAATAGTTTGAGCCGCATCTAAAAACAGTTCTGCAGAATCATAACTAGTTAAGCTCGACCAGGTTTTTCCTGCAAGGAGGTAAGCCTTGGCACGCAATGCTGCCTGACCGGAAGTCTCTGCTACTTCCAGCACACGTTTTGCATAACCACGGGCTTGGGGCGGGTTCGTCGACAAGGACTCATCGATCAATTCCGATAGCCGATCCAGCTCCTGAGCATGATCAAGGCTGGTTGATGACTGATCAGAATTTTCCTGGGGAAAAAGGGGATTACTATATAAAAGACAACTAAAAAACAATAGTACTTGTAGCAAAAACAAGTAGAGATTCAGGGGTTTCATGGTATCAGTATTTTGTTTTCTCTCAGAAGTGAACGTATTCCAGGACTAAACCTGTCCTACCTCTCCACAGAATAAAGAGGCAATTAAACAACAGCAGATGTTTATCCCTCTTCCTGTGATTTTTGTATCTTAGGCCTATCAAATCTAATCAATTCTTGCTGAGATGAGAAAATGAATCCCGTTTTTATTAAAAACAATCTGCTCCTAGTCATCTTACTTTTGGGTTTACCTCCCTTTTTGACCGCCCAATCTCTACCAAAGATTGAAACCTTAAACATTGAAGATGGCCTCGTTATTCGGGATGTTTCCGGTATGGCACAAGACAGTGCTGGTTTTATATGGCTGGGAACCGACCAGGGCATCAACCGTTATGATGGTTACCAGTTCAAACTTTATAATAGCGATAAATTCAATCCTCATTTCATTGAAAAAGAAAAAGTGACTGGTGGAAATTTCTTCTACCATCCGCATCATGAAATCTGGTATGTTGCCAATGAACAATTGTTCCGTTTAGATATTTCAACGGACGCTGTTACTGCTTTTGGAATCCAACATGGTTTGAAGGGTGACGTACTCAAGCTACATATGGATGCAAAGGGGCAGTTGTGGATGGTCACCGATGATAATTGGCTGGTCAATAATGTCAATGCACATCAGTATCTCCAGCAATGGATTGAACCAG
The DNA here is from genome assembly GCA_965367335.1 of uncultured Saprospiraceae bacterium. Lineage (GTDB taxonomy): Bacteria > Bacteroidota > Bacteroidia > Chitinophagales > Saprospiraceae > CBDUIU01. The sequence continues at coordinate 382 of CBDUIU010000711.1, read as the reverse complement.
ACTCTTTTAGGGTGGTCGCCAAGGTCAAACGGGGCAGCAGGGAATTTACCTCCATCACTACAGACAAAGAAAATAACCTTTGGTGGGGTACCATTATGCAGGGTATTTCAGCGTATTCGGAATCCGGAGAATTACTCCACCAGATGAAACCAGATTCTTTTTTATGGTTTGGAGAACGGATGTACTTTGCCGAATCTTTCTTTGATAGCGCTAATCAGCATTATTATTTTCCAAAAGATAAAAAGGGCGTTTGGCGATTTGATGATAGCTTACAACACTTCATCCAGGTATTGAAAATCGACCAGGTCGTTTACCAAGCCCTGGAAGATCATTTGGGGAATTTATGGTTTGCCACCATGCAAAATCTTTTTCGGTTGGAACC
>CBDUIU010000710.1:0-2857 GCA_965367335.1 uncultured Saprospiraceae bacterium | reverse complement strand
TGCCAACAAAGTAAATGCAATGGAATCAGAAAAAAAGGTGGCATGGAAAAAAACAGTTGGCGCATATTTTAACCGACTTGCTAAATGGAAGATCACAGATCAGGCGATAGCGCAAACCTACCACGGTGACATACAGGGTACGACCGGCCTGATCATCGGATTTATTCCTTTTTTACTTGGTGCCTTATTCAATTGGCTACCCAATCGTTACGCCAAATCAACTGCAGACAGAATCGTAAAAAAAGTGGAGTTTCATTCCTCCATTCGCTTTGGGATCACCGCCTTTGGATACCTGTTGTTTTGGGTGGTCATGATTGTTGTGATGCTTATCATTGGCAACCCCTATCTGATTTTCCTGGCGCTACTCATGCCTGCCTTTAGTTTCTTTGCACTACATTACCGGGAACATTATTACCGGTGGTTATATGCGCGGCAATTTCGAAAACTGGAACAAACAGAGCAGGAGGAATTGAAGCAATTGCGCAAAGAAGTCAGCGATTTTGCGCGGACTTAGCCACTTAATCAGATGGTTATATTCCTTTGCTACATAGCATATAACTACGATATGGTTATTTGCAGAATTTATTCTAAAACAGATACAGATGTCCCGCTTCCCTATTTCACCGCCAACTAAATCGATTGATTACTTTTATGAAGGCTTAGCGTTTCTGGGTCTGATCCTTGGGTTTCTCATTGCACTGTTTGCATACGATAGTTTACCGGAGCAAATCCCAAGTCATATTAATGCAAATGGTGAGGTTGACAATTATTCTAGTAAGCAATTTATCTGGGGATTACCAATCATTGCGCTCTTTTTGTATATCCTATTGACAGTCATCAACAAATCTCCACATCTATTTAATTATCCGGTAAAGGTCACAACGGAAAATGCAGCGCAACAATACGGCATAGCTGTGCGCTTGAATCGAATGATTAAGGCCTGGTGCTGTCTGTTTTTTGCCCTTTTTACTTATCAATTTATACAGTTGGCAAACAGTGGTTCAGAAGAAATGGGGATGATGTCGGTCATGGTATTTGTTGTTGGAATTATTGGAATAGTTGGATATTATTGGTGGATGTCGAGCAAGAAGGCTTGAAAGATTTTGAGGATTTATCTAGTATAAAAGCGATCATACTTACTCCAATAATTCTTTGGGTAAAGACTTCGTTGCTTTTGCCCCCAACTCTTTGATCTTTTCCGCCCGGCCAATCAGGGTATCGCCGAATTTCCGGGAATCACTAAGTTTATTCATAGCACCGTCATAAGCCACCCGGGCAGATTGTAATCGTTGGCCGACGGTTTTCAAGTCCTCCACAAAAGCACAAAATTTATCATAAAGTAAACCACTCTGCCTGGCTATTTCTAATACAGATTTCTTTTGTTTTTCCTGTCGCCAGATAAAAGAAACAGTTCGCATGGTTGCTAATAAGGTAGAGGAAGTAACGATAACCACATTGCGATCTAAAGCATCTAAGAAAAGCCGTTGATCGTGTGAGGCTGCAAGAGAGAAAGCGGGTTCAATCGGCACAAATAACAGCAAATAGTCGGGAGAGTTAATCTGATATAAATGTTGGTAATTTTTACTTGCCAGATCTTTGATATGACTCCGCAGGCTATCGACATGGGCCTTAAGGAAAAGGGTCCGTTTCCGTTCATCATCCTCGTTAAAAAAGCGTTCATAAGCAACCAGAGACACTTTAGAATCGATCACCAGGTGTTTATTTCCCGGCAATTGAATGATGAAGTCCGGTCGTTTATCTTTACCATTGACATCTTTGTAACTCTGTTGTACCAGATAATGAATATCTTTGACTAAGCCCGCTTTTTCCAACAATAACTCTAATTGTAACTCACCCCAGTCTCCCTGAGTTTTATTATCTCCCTTGAGCGCAGCGGCCAACTTATTGGCATCCTCACTCAGCTGCTGATTCAAATCTCTCAGTTGTTCAATTTCCTTTTTTAAAGATATTTTTTCCTTAGTTTCATCCAGGTACCGTTTTTCAATTCCAGTTTCAAACGCCTTGATTTGCTCCCGTAACGGATTCAATAGATGTTGTAACTGTACTTCATTCTGCTTAACAAACTTTTCACTTTTTTCTTCTAATAATCGATTCGCAATATTTTCAAACTCCTGCCGGAAACGAATTTGCAGTCGTGTCAGCTCCTCTTCCTGTTTTTCCAAGGTCTCTTTCAAATGGAATAAATCCTGTTCTTTTGCAGAAAGTTGACTTCCCAATTCACGCAATTCCTGCTCTTTCTCCAACAGATCATCCCTATACAAATCCGACTGGGTTTGCAGGCTTTCAAATAAATCCTTAGAAACATAATTTTCCTGGTATTTGGCCTCTAGTCTTTGTTGTTGCAATAAGGTCAGGCGATACTTTGCAATAAACCAGGCCGCTAAAGCACCAACGACCAAGCCAATGATAAGGTATACAATAGGTGTTTCCATTTAGCAAATATAAACTTTTTGTTGAAACTGTATGTAATTTTTATTGATTTATTTATACTACCCTCTGACATATTGACCCTGACCAAAAATAAAGGCACCCTGAACGAATTCTAGGCGCCTTTGTATATTTTTGGCTTATGGATTGTTTCTTCTAGCTAAGGAGTCGATCGCTTTGCTGTGGGACCGTATCAGCAAACTGGCACTGTGGGAGGTGGGACTAGTTAGTGGCTTTGAGAAATGTTTCGTGTCTGGACAATGTGGTTAATGCGTCCCTCAGCGAAGCGGTCCCAAGTCTCTCAGCGAAGCGGTCCCTAATCCCACAGCGAAGCGGTCCCAAGTCCCACAGCGAAGCGGTCTCTAATCATCCCCCTAAAAAAGATCACAATCATCCGTAAAGCCCGTTG
>CBDUIU010000709.1:0-2858 GCA_965367335.1 uncultured Saprospiraceae bacterium | reverse complement strand
CTCATCGTTGAATGGATTGAACCTTCAAAGGTACCACGTTGGTATTTTCAATTTATGGTCATTTCGATCCTGGCGCCACTATTGGCAGGCGTGTTATTTATAGCTTTGTTGGGGGGACAACTGGATTGGACCTTATAATTAGGAGATTTGGATGGGTTAAAGGGGACTACCACAATAACTACTTCACTATAAAATACAATTCTATATAAGTCACTACGAAGTAGTGCTTTGCGTTCTTAGCGTGACACACATTTTAGGACAGTCTTGGTTAAAGCATTCAAGCAGAACACCCGGATCAATACCTGAGGGTATTCATTCGGGTGTTCTGCTTTTAAACAAGCTTAGCGCTGCGCGTACCTTTGGCGGTCAAGGCAGGATGCACCTTATTCGGTCTGACAGTCATAGCTCATCCAGAGCAAGACCTCAGCGAAGTTACTGGTTCATCCCTATGCCGGGTGAGGAATTAATCGCAGCTCAAACTCTGCTCAAACTTTATCCCCCATAAAGGCTTGTTTCAAATGCTTCAGGCTCTCACTAATTTCACTTTTAAAATGCTGCCAACGATCCTCGGCAATGTCTTCTGTTTTAGCTAATCGTTTTTTAACCTCGTGAACATTTTGATTTAGCTCTTTTCGACGTTTCTCCCAAGTATCTTTTGCCTCTTTACTGCCCAGGTTAAATTGAATAAACAGATGCTCGAATCGGTTACGGAAGTTGAGCAATCCGGACTCTGTCTCATCCACTATTTTATCCTTAGTTGTTTTGGCCTGCTCTTTTTTAGCATCCAAATTATGAAGCACAGAAAGAATGGCCTGGTCAATTTTCCGTCGTTGCTCTTCCAGTGTATCGCGGGTTTCTGCCTTGCCGAGTGCTAATTGTACCTGAAGTGATTCAACCGCAGCTTTTAGTTTTTCACCATATTCGCCTACAAGTTTTCCACGTTCTTCCAATCCTGCCTTAGCTCGCTCTACCCAGGTCTGCATTTGTGATTTTTGGGTTTCCCAGTCATCGGTCATATCTGCCTTACCTAAGGTTAATTGAAGATTTAACTCTTCAAGGTCTCCTTTCCATTTCTCCACCTGGCGTTGGACTTCGTTACGGAATTTTTGTTCAGTGCGTATCACGGTACTTGGTTCTTTTAGTACAAATACCGGGATCTCGGTGTGCGTCAACATTTGTTTGGTGACACTTTGATGGAAAAGATCCGTCATAAAAGTGCGATCCCGACTGACTAACGCCAGCATACTGGCATTGTACCCTTTTACGAACTCTTCTATTCCTTCGGCTGCATCATGGTGTTCCAGGAAATAGTGTTTATAAGTATTAGTTGAAAAATAGTTCTTTAGCAACTTATTTATGGCTTCTTTATCCTCACGGGCTGTTTCCTTTTCAGAGTAAATGTGCAGAGTCATCAACTCAGACTTATACATGCGAACAATATCTTTTAATTGATCAAGCACATTAAGGTTATCGATGCCTAAAAAGTCGGTCGCGAAAAGAATCCGTTTGGGAGCTTTATAGGTAGCAGCCTCCGGAACAACTAACACTGGACATGGTGCCTCGCTTACCAATCCTTTTGCAGTAGAACCCATGATGACTTTTCTGATACCAGTTGCACCCTTAGTTCCCATTACTATGAGATCGACTTTATTTTCTTCGCAATAGTTAACCGTCGTATCGATAATATCCCCTTCTACAAATTCAACTTTGAACTGTTGATCCGGATAAACATCCTTTAATCCTTTACTGTAATCGATTAACTTTTCTTTTCTTTGTTCGACCAATTCCTGTGGACTAACATTAACCGCATAAGGAAATCTGCTTGCCAAAGGTGCCAGCTTGCTACGGTAAGGCTCAACGTAAAACAAAATAAATTCTATTTTGCCTTGATAGACTTTTTCCCCAAACATTTCTATGGCATATTTTACTGCCTGTTGAGCATTGTCAGAAAAATCGATGGGCAGAAGTACTTTTTTCATTGGGCGTAATATTTAATAAAAAATGATGTATTGGGTTTTCTATGCCCCAAATGTCCTGGAATAATGGCTTAAATTGGATGATTTTAGTCAATGAACACCATGATTTATACTTTCAACTTATCAGACTAAATATGCCTGTTCAACTCACACATAACCAAATATCTAATCCACAAAAAACCTTTCCACTCGTAGTGATTTGTGAAGACATGACTGACCCCCGAAATGTTGGGATGGCCTTTCGGGTCTGTGAGGCGATGGGGGTGGCAAAGCTTTACCTTGTAGGCAAGACGCCTACCCCACCCCATAAAAAAATCAGCCGAACAGCCAGGTCAACCGAGCAGTGGCTGGCATTTGAATACTGGGAAGACCCTGCGGAACTACTCGCTAAGTTAAAGGCAGACGGTTATGGGCTTTGTGGTTTGGAAATCACGGATGAGAGTACATCCATAAAAAGCTATCCATTTTCGCAACTCTCCCCAATTGCCCTGATTGTTGGTGCGGAGCAAAATGGTATCACTGCGGCTACACTCGAAAAGCTTGACCAAACGGTACATATTGATATGTATGGCAGAAATACTTCTATGAATGTAATTACAGCCTTAAGCATCTGTTTGTATGAGATTGGAAGGCAACTCGAAGCTTCATGAAATTAGAATACTAAAACAAGGTGAATTATTACCTTTTGTCAACTATCTACTGCAGTTTATAGATATTTAACCTTTTCCACTCATCCTTTTTCCAATTAAATCGTTTAGAGAGGGAATCTTAAAAATTTTACCTAAATGACCTAAGGAAAGACCTTATTTCCCAAGTCACTCAAAACACCAGACTAAATCTTTATGAAAAATTTTACCCTCGGTCGATTGTGGCCTCGGTACA
>CBDUIU010000708.1:0-2862 GCA_965367335.1 uncultured Saprospiraceae bacterium | reverse complement strand
TATTACTTCTGTAGGTAGTCATGGACAGTTTCAGGAAAAATTCAATCTCATCTGTAGAAGCACTAAAGATCTCTTCCATCCATCGCGGTGGTAAGGACTGATAATAGGCTGTCACACGTACATCTATAAAGCCGGTGTATCCTTCCAGCGCAACATGATACCGAATCTCATCTGTACCTGTGCCTTCCACCCCTTGACCATCTTTATTGAAATTATTGTCTAACAATGCTTTCCCATAAATTCGGGTTGTGTCGTACACACTATGTGAAGTACTAAATCCTCTTGGGGGTAACCGATTATCCTTCTTGGTTACATATGCTCTTTCCAATACGGTGGTCACATTATTGCCGGCATCGCCACTGATCATTTGGTAAACCTGTACCTGGTCAGATTGATTGATCATGTCATAGTGTGGTTCATAGTCCTCATCCAGGTCTTTTAAGGCGTATTGATAATCAAATGCGCCGGAGTGTAACAAGGTGTCGCCATGATCTGTCAGGGCAATGAAGTTGAGGAAAAGACGGCGGCTGGGATAACCAGATGGAAATTTATGGCCTGCCTTATTTTCCAATTTTACTTTTAAATAAAGGGAGTCCGAATCCTGCGCCTCCATTTCCAAATTCAGCATCAGACTTTGTTGTTGCAACATGCTCAGCGTAGCAGCGATGGTTTCATCATAATCTTCCCGAGAAGCATTAATATCCAGAATTTGACGATTATCACGCATGAGTTTCAGCATTGTTGTATTGGCACCCACGAGTTCATGCAAGCCATAGGGACTACGTCCTTCCAGGATGGCATAATTGTCAGAAATGACGACTGAATCTGTGATTCGAGGCATATGGCAACCTTGGCAAGTGATCCCTTCCGTATTATAATCTGAGTTGAGCCATTCGTGATAAGTGGCTTGCTCAACAAAGTCCGTCCCGGTTGGGTTTCCGGAAAGATCAAATGGCTGGGTGATCAAGGTATGACAGGAGGCACAGACCCCGGCATCATTAATATGTTCACTGTACTCCGGCAGGAAGCCTACAAAATCCCGCATAGGACCAGAAAAAGGAAATTCGTAAGGACCATAGACCACCCTGGCAGTATCAAAATTGAAATTACCGGAGTGCAAAATGCCCAACTGATCTTTGCTCACTTGATGACAAGCACCACAGCTCACCCCGTCTAAACCTACCGTATCTGCAGCCAAATCAGCCATTGTATACTGTTGATGTCCGCGGATCATGGCAGTATAATGCCCCATCGGTGCATGACAAGAGGTGCATTTTGTTTCAATCGCTACCTGATGGCCAGGGTGCAGCACAACCTCATGGCTCACCTTAGCTTTCCAGAACGGGTCTTTGGCAGAATTACCCATCATCGAGCTGACCCAATCGTCATAGATGTTGATATCCTTTCCAGTATTATCATACATGGCAAAACTATCAGGGTCAGTTTGATGACATCCTTTGCAGGCGTTGGAAGTTGGAAAAATTTGGTTAGAATCAACAGGCGGGTGAGACCAGAGATAACCTTCCAGCACACTCAAGTTTTGATCACTGAGCGAGGCATTGAGTTGATTATTGATCGGAAAAAAAGCATTGATGAGAATGCAGGAACAAATTAAAAAGCTAATCGGGATTAGCGTTCTCCTCTTTGACATAGTTGAGTGCAGGTCTAATTCACGGCAAAATAGCAGTTATTAGAACGAATATATGTGAAAATCGCAAATGATTTTGTAAATTGTAGTTCATTTTGCAGAAAACTTTCCCGCTTATTTAGGATTTTACTGCTAGGCAAATAAAAGACTAAATAAGAATTTTTTTGGATCCTGTCTGTGAGGGGTTTGAGCTTTCCTAATTCAAACACTCGTATTTATGAAGCGTCAACACACCATTATTTTTATTTGTTTCTTTGGGCTGACTACTTGTTTTGCCCAATCCGTCACTGGCCCGCAAGAGCCAATTACCTTTATTGAATCCACTACTATTTTACCGAATCCTCAGTTCCGATCGGTACTTATTGCCGGCGTAAGCGATATGAATGCAGACGGCCTGGATGACATCATCCGGTTAAATAACGGGCGTGTTCTTGAGTATCAGTTGCAGTTGCCAAATGGTAGCTTTGAGACGATTGAAGTAGGTCGAATTGCGAATAAGCCGCAGTATAGTATGTGTGTGGGAGACTTAGACGGGAATGGAATGAATGATTTAGTGATTGCTGGCAATGGAGACGGCGTAAAAGTAATAAAGAACGGATCAACACAAGCAGAACTGCTCCCGCAATCCATTTTTTTTGCGCAAGGCTCTAATCTTGTAGATATTAATGGAGATGGGCACCTGGATATCTTTGCTAACAACGACACTGCGGCCAATCGAATCTGGCTAAATGATGGCCTCGGCAACTTCACCCCGAGCTCACAGCTTATGCCGTTAGTTCAATATCAACCAGCAAAAATGAACGGCGGCAACTATGCTTCTGTTTGGACAGATATTGATAATGACCGGGACCTGGATTGCTTTATCGCTAAATGTTTTGTCAACCCCATCCCTAATGATCCCCGACTCATTAACCAGCTTTACTTGAATGACGGTCAAAACCAATATACGGAAACAGCAGCGAGCAGGGGCCTGGATAGTGATGCTCAAAGCTGGACCGCTGATTTTCAAGACATTGATAATGATGGAGACATGGATTGCTTTTTACTCAATCATTATACAAGCTCTACTTTGCTCATTAATGACGGAACCGGGCATTTTTCGGATGAGACTTCCAGCCGTGGAATTCGGATCATTCGCAACCACTTTCAAAGTATCCTTCGTGATTTTGATAATGACGGATATGTGGACATTTTGCAAACTGGAAATGAAACTT
>CBDUIU010000707.1:0-2869 GCA_965367335.1 uncultured Saprospiraceae bacterium | reverse complement strand
GAGGTTGAAATTGCCTACTGAATCGAATTGAAGCAGATTGGGATTGAATTGCATAGTATACTGCATGCTCACAATATCTGTAAATCCACATACGGAAATATCCAGGCAAACCTGGTCTCCAGTAGCCGCAGAATCACTATCCACCAAAAGGCCAAAGCCACTGAAGGTGCATGTGGGGCCACCACCTCCACCACCGCCGTCAATATCTATTACGGTATTTGTAAAAGTGGTTGAACTGGTGATATCCATAATCCCGCTACCCGTATCCTGAGTCACTTCCTTAGCTGTAGGGTTACCAGTAAATTGAATATTACTTGAAACAGCAGAAGAAGCGATCACATCAAGTGTCAGCGTAAATAAAACGGATCCATTTGGTATTGATTGAGGGTTTGCCATTGGATCTGACCACAGCGTGCTCAATTTACCACTACTTGTCATAGTGGTTCCAAAGTTACCCGCGCCCAGACTCAGGTCGCCGTTAAAATTACTAATGGATACATAGCTGAAATGACTGGCATTCCAATTAACAGAATACTGATAACTGGTAATATCCGTGAAGTCATCCACTACAATATCAACGGTAATTTGTCCTCCTAGTGGAGGCATTGGATCTGAAGGGGAAAAAGAAAAAGTCGGTTGGGCATTGATTGCTAAAGATAAAAGCATCAGCCCTACTGTTGCCAGAAAAGCGGTAATCTTACTCATTTGTCCTTGGAATTTGGGATGTTAGGAAAAATTTATCGTATTAAGATCATTTTGTTTGTTAAGGAATATTCATTCGTTTGCATTGTAAAAAAATAAGTTCCAGACCAAGGCAACTTATTTCTGTCTATCGTTACTGTGTGATTTCCTTCAAGGAAAAACTCCTTAAAAGTATATATTAATTGTCCTTTAATATCAAATATTAGAAACTTAACCTCATTGCTCCGGTTCAGGTCAAAACGTATTCGCGTCTGTGTTGAAAAGGGATTAGGTTCGTTCTGAAATAGTGTAAATTGTTCATTTGCCTGAACAGCATTGAAAGGGTCAATACTAAGAGGATTATCTACGATAATCATTCCATTTTCAGTAGTAACCGCTAAAATATCTCCATCCGTATTTGAAACTTCAATCATCGTAGGATCGCCTGTGATGGCAATTATACTATTAGAGTCAGGAGAACCGATTACATTAAAAACAATAGTAAAAATTGTGGTACTGTCATCCAAAGAAACACCGGATAGGTCCTGATCAAACCAGGCAGTAGTTAATTTACCTTCTGAAGATCCTGTAGTTCCAAAATTAGCATCAGCATAGTCTGGAATGGCTCCGGGTGTAGACACACTATCGAATTGCAAGGTATTAGGATTCCAGTTGACAGAGAATTGCATGCTCAGTATATTTTGAAAATCCAGAGCTTTTATATCAACCTGAATAGATTGGCCATTTTCGACCACTTGAGTTGGAATTAAAAAGGTAAGTTGTGCCGAAACCGGCACAACGAACCACAATAGCAAAGCAAAATATAACAGTATTTTTTTTATCATCTTTAACAATTGGTTATTTCATCGTATCAGACCTAAGAAAGGGTCTATAATTCCTAATATAAATTGCTATCAATTCTTTACAAAATTGGGGGCTAACACGCTTTTTATCAGAAGGTACATAATAAAGAAGAAAGTGGTTCAACCGGTGGGTTGTTGGAATTTCGTTGCATTTTTAGCTTAGAAAATAACGTATCTTCTCTTTTCATGAGATCATATTCATTCAATCGTCCCACAATTTTTTTCAATTTCAAATCTGCAAGCCTAAACTAAGATAATTAGTGGAGGTCACAAATTATTAAGCATGCAAATAAGCAATGCTTTGAAAAAATGTGTTCTGAAATCAACCAGCTTAAATTTAAATGCAATCAGGGGAGAACTGCTTTTATATTTTGTTGAAATTTGGATATGTTCAAATATAAAAGCGTAGAAAAGTAAAGTTGCCGGACTTATATTTCAGTTCATGGGATAACGTCAGATTTTTGATCTGACTTTTAACGGCTTCGGTTTTTCAAAATAAATTGCTTTGAATAATTTTTAACAACTTATCACCGCAAAGATAGAGCTTATTCAACTCTGATATCTACCCAAAAACTGGTATTTTTCATATAGGCATTTCCTTAATAAGCCATTCTCACACCACCAAACATACAATAATTAACTGCAAATCAGACACTTACAGTTAAAAACCAACATTAAGTGATAAAAATGGAAATGGAAAAAAGCTCTATAAAATTAAGGTGCTTATTTAGATAAGGCTGTTATCGTAGGCGATTTTAATGAGTCCAGCAGTATTGCTAACTCCCAATTTGCGCATGATATTTTTGCGATGGACACTTACTGTCTGGTCACTGATATACAATTCTTTGGCGATTTGTTTATTGCTCAAAGCCTGGGAAATCAGGCGCAGAATCTCAATCTCTCGTTTAGTAAGGTTATATTTTTTTATGAAACGATCTTCAAAGTGGAATGCATTATCGCTTTTTCGGGAAGCTTTTGCCATCATAGAGTTAAGGCTAACTCCTTCTCCCAGGAATGTATGGCCGTCCAATACTTCAGATATTGCCTTAATCAGTTCAAGTTTACCACTGCTTTTTAAAACATATCCATCTACGCCGGATTTAAATGCTGATTTCACGATCTTAGCTTCATCATACATTGTGAGAGCAAGTATTTTCAAATCGCTATATTTTCCCCTGATCATATCTAATACATCCAAGCCATCTCTTTCAGGCATATTAAGGTCAAGAATCAACAAGTCAGGTACTCTTTTTTTCAATATTTTAAGTAATTCTTCCCCGTCATTCGCAATATCAATTAAATGAAGCTCATAGCCTTCTACTTCT
>CBDUIU010000706.1:0-2871 GCA_965367335.1 uncultured Saprospiraceae bacterium | reverse complement strand
TGATACCAATAACAATATTCGCTCATCCATTGGCAATGCTGACCATTTTACCTCGATTAAATCCTTAGTGGTGCACTCGGTTTATCCAAACCCGGCTACAGAAAACGCCTTCATCGAATTCTGGATAAAAGACGACATGGAACAGGTACCGGTTCGTTTATATGATACTTATGGAAAAATTGTATTAGCAGAAAAACACAGTTTCACGGCTGGACAAAATCGCTTAAATTTGGATTTACGGGGTTTACCTTCCGGCTTGTACCACGTGTTATTGGAGACCGCGCACCGACATGAGTCAACGGTTTTAACTAAAGAACGATCGTTATAGCGGTAATAGCTCAGTAACCTCTCTAGTTGAGAAGTTTTCGAGTGCTGTTAAATGATTCATTCGGTAAGGTCGAAAGGCACGCAAAGGTCAACATTGCTTTGCGTGCCTTTCGGCATTTTGGGAAATTAACATTGAATGCGCCACCCATGACGATCTGTCTGTGAGAAATCAGCAATGTTCGTTACGCTCAGCTCTGTGCTTGTGCTGCATTTTCCTACCCCAAACGAGGTATAAACCCCTCAAAACCAATTGAGAAGATAGAAAAAAGTATAACTGTGACATAAAAAAGATAGCTTTTGTTCAACTTTTTGCTTATTTTTGAATTCCTATAACCTCCCTCTCAACCTACAAGGATCTCAATCACCATACCTTTTAATTTCTGATCGATCTATTGCGTATTTGGTATACGCCTTTTTAGGTACTCAATGTCCATTAAAACAAATATTATGAACAAGGTAACTGCCATTTTACGGTATTGCCTAATAATTTTTTTCTTCTCTCTATCTGAGTCGCTACTCGGTCAATTTGTTGATTTGGAGTTGAACATCAATGTCAGCCCACCAACATATACGCTCTATGGCACTAACATAGGAATCATTACCGTCTCGAATCAAGGAAATACTACTGCGACTAATGTTCAAGTAAAAATTCCCTTTCCTACCGGTCTGGTTTATTCCACTCATGTTATTGACCAGGGTACTTTTGAACCCTTCGGTGGCGTATGGGACGTAGGTGACCTTGACGGAGGCCAATCAACTCATATTGAGATCAGTTACTTTGTAACTCGGAACATGGCTTCTATTACCATCTTTGGTCAGGTTACTGCAGTAGATCAATTGGACCCGGACTCCTCCCCCAACAATGCAATTGGATCATCGGTCAATGAGGATGACGAATCCGCAGTTCAACTTTTTCCCCAAGGCCAGGCCGGCGGCGGAGGAAGTGTTGTGTTCAGTCAGTTTCCCAGCAATCGACAACTTTTTACCCGAGATCGCGCCACCAACAAAGCAACGATTAACATTGAAGGTACGGTGAGCTCCGACAATTATGAAAAAATCAGATTAAAGATCTTTCGCAATAATAGTTTGGCTTCTACTTTGGAAAAATCACTGCTTTTCAGTGCTGGTAGTGCCACTTTCAACCTTCAGGTTGATATCGAAGCAGAACGGGTGAATTACCGTTTGGAAGCCTATGCCGTTATTGGTCGTAGCGAAATATTATTGTCTACTGCCGACGAAATTGTAGCTGGAGATGTGATCATTATCAATGGCCAATCCAATGCAGAAGCCAGGGCTGCCGCTTACCCGACCGACTATGATGACTTTTTACGATCCTATACAGATGATGCTGGCTGGGATCTGCTCAATCGCTCCTTCCCGGGGCAATGGGGAGCTCGGCTGGGAAAAGCCATCACCATCGAACAAGGTATTCCCGTAGCCATCTTTAACCAGGCCGTGGGTGCCCAACAGATTCCTTTTTACCTAAAAGATGACAGTGACTCATTGGCGGGTAATTATGGAAAGTTACTGCAACGGCTTCGCAATGCAGGTGTGGAGGAAAATGTACTGGCAGCCTTTTGGTTTCACGGTGAAGCTGACGGATGGACGACCAGTATAAATGAATACAAACAACATTTTACCGATATTTATAATGATTGGATCAATGATTACCAGGTAGCGCAGGTGTATCTCTATCAGATTAGATTTAATTCCTGTTCTCATCCCTTCCCGCTAATCATGGAAGCTCATCGCCAGTTAGGAGCAGAACTGCCACAGGCAGAAACCATGTCAACCACTAATGCCAACCACGACGGCTGTCATTATGAATATTTTGATGGATATGAAGTACTTGGGAATCGGATGTACGGTTTGGTTAAAAGAGATTTCTACAACGGTACGTCAATGGATGTTTCTGCACCGGATGTAGACCGCATCATAAAATCCGGTGCACAAGAGTTGACCATAGAAATGAAAAATGCCGGGAGCGGATTGCAAGTCATTGGAACCCCCTGGGTAGATTTCAAATTGGAAGGAAGTGCCGTTCGTATTTTAAATGGACAGGTATCCGGTAATAAAATTATCCTGGAATTAGATGGTGATCCTGCGGGTGCAACTGGTCTTTCTTATCTTGGACATTCGGGCTTAACGCCAAGTTGGATCACTTTAAATAACGGCGTAGGCGCTTTGACCTTTTATAACTTCCCTATTTGTTTCTCTTGTGGAGGGGGCACAGTGCCGAAAGCCGATCTATCGCTTAGCCTGAGTACTAATAAAGTGGAACTCGAAAGCGGAGAGACCTTCAGCTACACCTTAACTGTAACAAATTCAGGGCCTGACCAGACAAATTCAGTAGAAGTTAATTTTACACTTCCCAATGATATTATTTTTCAAAATAGCAATGGGAATTATAACCCAGCTACGGGAAAATGGATTATCGGTAATCTCAATAATGGAAGTACGAGCTCTATTACGATCAATGCTATCGCAAACCTCCTGAACCCTCAAACGTTTCACTTTGCCCAAATCACAAATTCCAGCCTCCTC
>CBDUIU010000705.1:0-2877 GCA_965367335.1 uncultured Saprospiraceae bacterium | reverse complement strand
GGCATGTCCTTTAACATTGTTGGTATTAACAATACGTTTCCAAGTCTGTCCGAAGTCTTTAGTGTGGTAGGCATAAGGGGTATAATCATTCTGTCGGTAATTATTAACAACAACAAAAGCTTCACCAGCATTTTTCGAGGAAACCTCAATTTGAGGAATCCAACTGCCCTTCGGACAACCCGGCAAACGACTGGAAAGGTTAGTCCAGTTTTTACCGCCATCGCGGGTTAGCTGCAAATTACCGTCATCCGTACCCACCCAAATCAGTTGCTCATCGAGAGGGCTCGGTGCAATGGCGAGAATAGTTGTATGATTTTCAGCCTGGGTAACATCTAAGGTTAATCCCCCACTCTCCGCTTGCTTTTGCTTCTCAGGATCATTGGTGGTCAGGTCAGGAGAAATAATTTCCCAACTCTGACCACAATCCATACTTTTATGCAAAAACTGACTGCCATAATAAATACCGCAATCATGAAAGGGATCCTGCGCCAACCCGGCATTCCAGTGAAACCGCAGTTCCGTTCCTTCCGGATGTAAAGGTTTGACAAACTGGGTATGTCCCGTCTCCCGGTCGAAGTACCCTAAGTTACCACCTTGTGACATCGCCCAGCCGTAACGATTATTATCTCTGCGCAATAGCACATCAAAGCCATCACCAAAGTAAACCTCTTGCCAATCTTCGTTTTTAATACCTCCTCTTTTCCAGATAGCACTGGGGCCGACCCAGGAACCATTGTCCTGCATGCCGCCGCATACATTATAAGGAATGTCCATATCATAATTAATGTGATAAAACTGCGCCAGCGGCAAATTTTCAACAAAGCGCCAGGTCTTCCCTCTGTCGTGAGAAATGTTTAAGCCTCCGTCATTTCCTTCAATTACGAAGTTTGGATTATTAGGATGCATCCAAAAAGCATGGTGATCAGGATGAACACCACTGTAGCTTTTAAAAGGCAGCAGTGGGGCAAATGTTTTCCCGCCGTCTTCACTTAGAGTGACGGTGGAATGTAAATTAAAAATTCGATTTTCATTTTGTGGATCAACAAATATATCTGCGTAATAAAATGGCCGATTGCCAATATTTTTCTCCGCTATCTTTTTCCATTTCAATCCGCCATCCGTCGATTTATATAAGCCATTTTTCTTAGCCTCAATTAATGCGTATACAATGTTAGGTTTAGAAGGAGCAATCGCCAGCCCAATCCGACCTAAGTCGCCCTTTGGCAGACCATCTTCATCCGTTATTTTTTTCCAGCTCTCTCCCCCATCATAGGAGATATGTATCCCACTGCCTTTCCCTCCGGAGTTAAATGTCCAAGGCTTACGACCAAATTCCCACATGGCTACAATCAATTTGTTAGGATTCATTGGGTCGCCAACAAGATCTGCGACACCGGTTTCCTCATTGATGTAAAGCATCTTCTTCCAGGTCTTTCCGCCGTCCATCGTTTTGTAAACCCCACGTTCTTTACTGGCCCCCCAGGCCGAGCCAAGTACACCTACATAGACAATATTCGGATGATCCCGGTGAATGATGATCCGATGGATGAGGCGTGTATTTTCCAAGCCCATTTTCTTCCAGGTTTTTCCGCCATCCAGGCTTTTGAAAATTCCTTCCCCACTATTGTGAGAGTTCCTGGGGTTACCCTCACCTGTCCCCACCCAGATCTCATCAGGGTTTTGCTGATTAATGGCTAATGCGCCGATAGACTGTACAGGTTGTTCATCGAAGATGGGTTCCCAATCAATTCCGCCACTTTCAGATTTCCAAACACCACCAGATGCCGTACCAATAAAGATCTGTGCCGGATTGCTTAAATTGACATCAATAGTCGTCACCCGTCCACTCATACCCGCGGGGCCGATATTGCGAATTTTCATTCCTTCGAGCTCTTTGAGATCAATGTTTTGGGAAAATAGTGAGCAGCTAAAAAGAAGTAGGAAGAATATGCGTAGTATGTTCATTTTTAGTGTTTTATCCAGATCAGCTTGATCAAACAAATCCTTAAAGTATTTTTCGTTCACAAAATAGTAAAAAAGAAGATATTCACTACTTTACAACTTACTCGTATCTATAGCTATCGCAAATATGATCGACACAATGGTCTCTGATATCCAATGGGAAAAATTTTTGCTAAACATTGTAGTGATCTTAGAATTTTAACCTGGTAGCCCAAAAACCAAATTCCGAGTGATTAGTCAGTGTTACACCGCTCCCTACCATTCTTCCTGATTTAACCATCGCACTGGCGAACAGAGGTTAAGAAAATAATTCTCGTTGAACTTCATTCTAATCTTTTTTCCAAAAAAATTTCTCAACTCTCGAAAAAATAAATACCTTCACCCTTGTTATACAGAAAAGCTAAAACACCCACAATTGCTTTTTTGTAGAACAACAGTCGCTTACCACACCAAACCCACCCTAATGATTGCTGATCGCAATCACGCACTACTGTTTGATTATACTGTAATAAATTGAGCTGCAGCAAATGGAAAAATCCATTTAACAGTTATTGATATATGGAAACATATCATACAATACCACTGCAACTATACCGGATTATGATGATACTGCTGAGGCCCTGAGAAGCCTTCTAAAAACCGATTTGACCTTGGAACAGATGTAGAGTCTGTCTCAAAAACCGATTTCAACAAGCTTTTACCGGGCTTGACTACGCACCGCTACCCACCCTCAAACCTTCCTGATAATTATTAGGGCCGTTTGATCTTCGACGACTTTGTTGCCTAACTATCTGTGCTCATTACCCTGAGGTAATGGCTTAGCATTGCAATACGCTTTGAGAGAAGTGAAGCGCTCAGTTGCTATATGTCTGATTCAATTATTAAAAAACCTAACTGACGAAGACATCTAACCAC
>CBDUIU010000704.1:0-2882 GCA_965367335.1 uncultured Saprospiraceae bacterium | reverse complement strand
GGGGATGCTCTTCTAATAATTCTCCGCGCAAGGTACGGTTTTCAATGACGTCAAACAGATGAATTAAAAATGCACCATTACCGCAGCCCATGTCTACAATCCCTTTGGGTTGCTGTTCGATCGGTTGATTAAACAAATCAATGATGATCTCATCGATTACCTTAAAATAAGTTGAGTGCGCTCCCCCACTTCCCCAGACATTCATTTCTCTATCGACGTGAATTTCTTTTGAGCCTGCGGGCAAATTCCAGAAAATAGTCGGATCGCCAAAGATCAGTTCACTCACCTTTCTAAAGGTCGGTATATAAGATACCGTTACGCCGTACGCACTGGCCCGGCGCGCATAAAACAAGCCTTTTTCCGTAAATCGGTAAGTGCCATTTTTTTTCTCGAACCAATCCAGAAAAACGAAGATATCCAATAACCTGGCAAAGCTGTCTCCATCTCCATGAAACTCATCCGGCCGGAAAGAGGCCTCCATAAAATATTTATGAAACATGCCATTCATCCCTAAAGCTACCACTGTAGGTCCTACAACTATTCCTTCTATATGTTTTAAAACTTGTTGTTGAACCGATCTTATTTTTTCATCCTGGGAAAACTCAATCCCGTAATTGCTTTGGTAACTTTTAAAGATCTTTTCCAACATCAAAAAGGGTTCTAACTCAAACTTTCTCCGATGATATTTTTCCGACAAATGCAATAAGTCGACTACTTCTTTATAAAGCGGGGCAAGTGCAAAGGCTGTTTCACTTTTGTCTGTAAGACTGATTTCAATCTTATTTTCATCCAGGATATCGTGGTTCAACCAACCCTGGGAAGCCAAGACTCTTAAGGCAACATTTAAGTAGCCTTCGTTTGCCTTAAAGGTTTGAGTTAGTTGATGTAGCGTAGTCTTTTTTTCTTTGAGTAAAAAATCCAGTACTCCTTTTTGCTGCAAAGCATAAGCAGTAGGAGCAGTAACGATACCGTCGAGGTGTCGAAAAAGGTCGGCTCTTAATCGTTTTTTTTCTGATCTTTCCATGATGGTTTATTTGGCTAGTACAGGCGTATACGTAAGGTAGGGTTTGTTGTTCAATCAAACAAGCGGAGCGCATCAATTATAAAAATCCATTGACCTTAACTATTCAGCACATGAAGTATTGTTGTCATGTTCTTTCCAGGCCTCTCAGGTATACTGATTAAAAGAACAGTTTAATTTCGTCGCTTAACATAGGTCCCGCGTTTGAGGGAGAGGCTAGTTGAGCCAAAAGTATTAGAAGACAAGGTAAGTTAAGCCCGATGTTTAATTGGCGCGAGCCAAAATAGAAAGGATTTCTGTTCGAGCCACTAGTACATTAGAGCCTGAAAACTAGCTGTTATATCTGGGATATTGCTAGAAGTGAAAACCAAAAACCAAAGCGAGTTTAAATCCTTTCTTGATTTTTGGTCCTTTTCATCAAGGAAAAGGACATAAATATTTTTTAAAAGTGATCTATTGTGTCTTAGGAAAAAATCTGGGAAATTTTGGATTGCTGAATAGATACCAATGATCTATAGTTTTTATTTCATTATAAAATTTTTTTCATGTGATCTCGATAACTGTACGGGACTAACGACCTCCATTTATAAACTTGATCACCCAGTCGTGAATGGCTTTGCGATGGACCTCTTTTTCTAAGCTTTTTAAACCCAGGCGAACGGTGTCTTCTCCGATCCGCTCTCTCCGCAATTCTATCAAGCGCTGATCGTAAGCTTTAGAAAACTCAGGATGCGCCTGTATTCCTAACATGGTATTTCCTATTTGAAAAACACCTACCGGACAGCTTTCGTTACCTGCCAGGACAGATGCCCCAGGTGGTAGTTTAACGACCTGGTCCTGGCACATCATTAATAAGTTTAGAGGATTGTGCTTGGGTTGCATCCAGTCTTTACTTTCATAGATCTCGAATTCGTGAACGCCTACACACCAACCATTCTGCGATTTCTCTACCTTACCTCCCATCGCTTCTCCTAACAATTGATGCCCGAAACAAACTCCTACAAAAAATTTTTGTGCTTCGTAAACATTTCTGATCAAGGCTTTTACTTTCAGTATCCAGTCTAAGTCTTCATAGGCAGAATGTCGGGATCCGGTTGTCATAAACAAATCGTATGTTTCCGGGTTTTCCGGAAAATGTCCGTTGATCACATCATAAAAGGTAAACTGTAACTCCGGAAACAAAGCCAGAAACATCTCCCGGTAATTTCCAAATTCAGCCCTGTATTCAGGATTGACAT
Source organism: uncultured Saprospiraceae bacterium (assembly GCA_965367335.1). Taxonomy (GTDB): domain Bacteria; phylum Bacteroidota; class Bacteroidia; order Chitinophagales; family Saprospiraceae; genus CBDUIU01. The sequence continues at coordinate 623 of CBDUIU010000704.1, read as the reverse complement.
GATCGCAGAGCAGCAGTGCCGTTTTCATTAATATCTTGTTATTGCGTTTTCAAATGAAAAGACTTTGGCCTGGTCAGGACCTCATATCCTAAAGTTGACAAGGTACATCCCCGTCCACTATTTTTTATCCCCGTCCAGGCTAAGGCCGGATCCAGGTAGTCACAACGATTCATAAAAAAGGTACCCGTTTCAATTTGATTCCCGATCTGCTTGGCAACTTCCGTATCTGTCGTCCACACGGAAGCAGTAAGCCCATAGGCACTATCATTCATCAAGGTGATCGCTTCCTGATCATCTTTAACTGACATGATGCCTACGACCGGCGCAAATGTCTCTTCCCGCATTACTTCCATCGAATGGTTTACCTCAATCAACACCTGAGGGGCCATGTAAGGTGTCCCCGGCTCAGCGGTTGGGAAAAGGTTGGGATCAATTAGAGCCTGGGCGCCGGAATGTACAGCTTGCGCTATTTGGCTTTGCGCAAAATCAGCTGCAGAAATTTTGATCATTGGACCTAAGGTCGTTGCTTTTTCTAAAGGATCTCCCAGTTGATATTGCTTTGTTTTTTCCACAAATCCTTCTACAAATTGCCGAAAAATTTTCTCGTGGACATATATCCGTTC
>CBDUIU010000703.1:0-2883 GCA_965367335.1 uncultured Saprospiraceae bacterium | reverse complement strand
CGTTCTATGCTGCCTGAGTTGCCAGCGCGAAGCAGAATAGGGGTAATGATATTGCTAACTGCAATCGAGGAAGTTCTGGCTACCCGAGAGGCAATATTAGGGACACAATAATGAATTACCTCATGTTTTCTAAAAGTAGGGTGAGTGTGGGAAGTCACTTCTGAAGTAGCAAAGCAACCTCCTTGATCAATACTTACATCAATTATAACGGAGCCTGCTTTCATTTTAGCAACAATATCCTCACTAACAATGATTGGCGTACGCCCGGAGGTCGAGTGTACTGCCCCAATAGCAACATCGGCCGAGCGAAGTTCTTTTTCTAATTGTAAAGGGTTAAGTGTTGAGGTATTTAACTGACGGCCCACCATGTTCTGAAGACGCATCAATTTATAAACATTATTATCAAAAATGCGAACCTCTGCCCCAAGCCCCAGAGCAGCCCTGGTAGCAAATTCTGCTACAACCCCTGCACCTATGATCACTACCTTTGCTGGGGGCACGCCGGAAATCCCTCCGAATAAGACCCCTTTGCCGCCGTCCTTATTGCTTAAAAGCTCTGTGGCCACCGAGATCGCGCTGATCCCTGCCAATTCACTCATGATCCGGACGACCGGGAATGTGCCATTTTCATCTTTAATATATTCCATGGCAAGCGAGATCACCCTTTTGTATCGTAGTTTATTGATGAAATCTGCTGAAATAATGGGAAGGTGAAGAGGTGAGAACAGAATTTGATTGGGTCGTAAAATATCAATCTCTTCCAGTGTAGGAGGAGCTATTTTGAGTAAAATATCCGATTTAAAGACCTGTTCTTTGCTGTAAGCGATATCAGCGCCTACTTCGGAGTAATCGTGATCTGAATAATTAGACTTTACACCGGCATTAGTTTCGATGACTACACGATGCCCATGTTTAATCAAAGTAGCAACTGATGAAGGGACTAAGGCGACCCGGCTTTCCTGCAGCGTAGTTTCCTTAGGAATGCCAATGTACAAAGAATTGGATTTACGCTGCAATTGCAGCATCTCTGTCTGTGTTTGGTATTTTCCTTCAGAAAAAATCTTTGGAATGGGTATGCGCTTCTGCTTTTCACTCATGCACGTGCTAATTTAGAACAGGAAGAGAAAGTGTCTCAGACACTGAATATTAAGAGAAGGTTTTCACAAAAAAAACATACTCTTCACGAAAATCATACAAAAATAATCTTTCTTTTTGAATCTCCAACTATTGATAACTGTATTTCAAAGCAGGAGTCAGGTAAGACCTCTGCAATAATATCCGGCCATTCGATAAAACAATAATGTGGCCCATCGAGATATTCTTCAATACCAATTTGCAGGGCTTCTTCTTCATTTTTCAGGCGATAGAGGTCTATATGATAAATTAAGGCGGTTTGTTGGGTATTTTTTTCTAGGTAAGTGTATTCATTGATGATGCTATAGGTTGGACTGGTTACAAACTCCTGGCTGCCTAAAAGTCGACAAAGCGCCTTGATTAAGGTGGTTTTTCCAGCACCAATTTCCCCCCTAAACAGCCATTTTTTTCGATTTTCTGCAGTTGCTAATAATCGGGCGGCAATCTGATCGATTTCGTCCAATGAAAACAGAATTGATTGAGCTTGTTTTTCCATAAATCTTAGCGAAGATAATTCCTTTTTAGCTGAGCAAGAAAGGAGATAAGTAGGCAACATTTTCAAGTTCCTAATTGTTGCGAACAAACAACGGTTAAAATAATTATTTAGTATCTGTTTTTTTGTGAAAAATGTTTACGGTCATGAAGGAAATTATATTTAAAACTAATTGAAAACGAAAGGGTTAATGATGATTTTAGCTAAAATTTGGCTTTCTGATATTAGAACAATAAGATCCACGTTTAAAATAGAGGTTTTAGCAGGATAAAGGACAAGGATTCTTTGTGAAAAGCCAGCTATTTTTCGTAAATTTGCAGTATGAAAGAAGTAGAAGAAACGAATAACTCTAACCCTCCTATGACAGGAGATTATGGAGCCAGTAATATCACCGCATTAGAAGGTTTGGAGGCGGTTAGAAAAAGGCCGGGAATGTACGTCGGAAGTACTGATTACAAGGGTTTACACCATCTTGTTTGGGAAGTTGTTGACAACTCAATAGATGAACACCTTGCCGGGCATTGTTCTGAAATCGATACGGTTATCCACAAAGACAATTCCATCACTGTTCGGGATAATGGACGGGGAATTCCTACGGGTATGCATCCCAAGCTGAAAAAATCGGCTTTGGAAGTGGTGATGACAGTTCTGCACGCCGGGGGAAAATTTGACAAAAATACCTATAAAGTATCAGGTGGTCTTCACGGAGTAGGTGTATCCTGTGTGAACGCATTATCAGCTCTGCTAAGGGCGGAGGTTCACCGTGATGGAAAAATCTTTACTCAATCCTACAAACAAGGCAAACCGATTGCTGATGTTGAACAGATTGGTGAGACAGATGGTACAGGTACAATAGTTACTTTTTATCCTGATCCAGAGATTTTTGAGACCTTGGAGTATAAGTATGAAACCTTAGCTACCCGTCTAAGAGAGTTATCCTATTTGAATAAGGGCCTAACGCTTACGCTGATAGATGAAAGAGAAGTAGAAGACGATGGGACATTTAAAAAAGAAACGTTTTACTCTGAAGGAGGCCTAAAAGAGTATGTACAATATTTAGATGCCGGTAAAACTAAACTAATTGATGAGCCAATATATGTAACAGGCTCCGAAGATAATGTAGAGGTGGAAGTGGCAATGCAGTATAACACAACCTACACTGAAAATATTAGTTCTTACGTCAACAATATCAATACGCGTGATGGTGGTACTCATGTTAGTGGTTTTCGCCGGGCGGTAAACCGGGAGTTTGATAA
>CBDUIU010000702.1:0-2888 GCA_965367335.1 uncultured Saprospiraceae bacterium | reverse complement strand
GATGATCTTGGTCCAGGGAATTATACCGTTTTTGTCACTGATGGTAATGGATGCTTGGTAGCTTCAACAATTGCTGTGTTCGAACCCGATTCTTTACAAATAGAAGTAGAGACTACACCTTCAACGATGAGTGACAATGGGACTGCTACAGCTTTTGCAAATGGTGGAACAACTCCTTACACGTACCAATGGAGCAATGGCTCCAATGAAGTGATGATCAAAAATTTAAGCCCTGGACAATATTCTCTGACGATTTCAGATGCTAATGGCTGTTTAACTGAAACGGTTATTCAAATTTCAAATACAACATCAGTTCTGGATCATCATCTGTTGTTATCCTTCAATTTGTACCCCAATCCGGGAGACGGCTGGTTTTATGTGGACATAGAATTGAAAGAAACAAAAGCTATTCGAGTACAAGTAGCAGATGTATTGGGACGGGAAATATTAGATCTTGGAAAATTTTATAGCAATACCTTTGATATACCTATCCAGATGGTAGGTTTTCCGGAAGGGAATTATTTTTTAATTGTTGACGTCGGCGATGAAAAACTATTTAAGCACTTCCTTTTAAATAGATAAAACTTTATTCAAGTTATTTAGTTAAACAAAGGTACTTATAAAAAGTAGCTGCGTTCATCGAAAAATTGAGTGCGCCAGCGGACTAATGTTTAACTTGCCTTCCTTTTAATAAATTAATATCCAATTTTATGAGAATACTGTTTACCCTTCTCTTTTTCGCTCCATTCATCATTACCCAGGCTCAAACGAGTATCAAAGGCCAACTGCAAGATGCTGACGGTGCAGCAGTTGAATTTGCAAATATTGCATTGTACAGTGCAACTGACAGCAGTCTTGTTAAGGTAGAAACTAGTGATGAATTCGGGATTTTTCAAATACGTGGAGCCAATCCGGGCACTTATTATTTAGAGGCCACCTTTGTGGGCTTTAATAACCTGAGGAAACCTGGTATAACTTTGACTGCCAATCAACAATTGGATCTTGGTGTTTTGAGTTTTTCACCTGTTGCTATTGAAATAGCCCAGGCGACGGTTACAGCGCAGCGTGTCATGGTAGAAACCAAACCGGACCGGACGATCTTCAATGTCGAAGGAACCATCAACAGTGTCGGTTCTGATGCAATCTCCCTGCTTCGAAAAGCACCCGGCGTTATGGTGGACAACAATGACAACATCACGGTTTTAGGACGATCAGGCGTCTTGCTTTATGTAGATGGAAAGCGATTGCCACTGACAGGAGCTGACCTTACATTGTACCTTCAAAACCTTCCTGCTGAACAAATTGACCGTTTCGAAATCATTACTAATCCTGGAGCAAGATATGAAGCGGAAGGCAATGCAGGGATTATAGATATCCGTTTGAAAAAAGATAAAAACTTAGGCGCAAATGGTTCTATGAGTGGAACTTTCAGCCAGGGACAGTATTCGAGTTATAACCTAAGCGGTAGCGGAAATTACCGAAACCAAAAGCTGAATATTTTTGGCAATGCAGGTTACGGAGATAACAACTCTTTCCATAATATGGATTTTGTAAGTGATCAAAACGGGATCAATCTTGTTGAGACCGTTCGCGATACTTTCCGACGAGATAATTACAATTTTCGTTTGGGAACAGACTTCTTTCTGGCTAAAGAACATACGCTTGGCTTTTTGGTAAGCGCCGCTAATAAGAGCAGTGACACCAGGACTTTGGACAGGATCGTTCTTTCTCCTTTGGATGCAACCTCAAATATTGATAGTATCCTTGTAGCCAACAATACCGCAGACCGTACCCGAACTCAGCAAACTTACAATATCAATTATCGTTTTGATAATTATAATGGAAAAAGCTTAAATCTGGATTTGGATTATGGAAACTACCAGAATGAAACTAAGCGTTTCCAGCCCAACCGCTATTATGATGCAGCAGAAGAAATCCTCCTGACCGAGGTAATCAATAGTTATGATACGCCTACAGATATTGATATTTATACTTTTAAAGCTGATTATGAGGATAAGCTCATGGGTGGGACATTGGGTTTAGGGTCAAAACTAAGTCGTGTGGTTTCTGATAACACCTTTTTGGTATTTGATGTGGAAGGTGGCGTTCCCGTTCAAAACAACAGGAATTCCAATGAATTCAGGTATGAAGAAAATGTTTATGCGGGGTATCTCAGTTATGCCAGGGCGATTAATGAAAAGTGGAATTTTTCCGCTGGTGTTCGTGCTGAGCAAACAGACGCTGTAGGAGATTTAAGGGTTTTCGTAGATTCTTTACAGGAGCCTCCCGTGAATCTGAATTACCTGAGTTGGTTTCCAAGTGCAGGGCTGACCTGGCAGGTAGCACCAAAACATAACCTTTCCCTGAACTATGGCCGTCGGATCAATCGACCTGATTATAATGTGCTTAACCCTTTTAACAGTCAGCTCAGTGAATTGTCCTATGAAAAGGGGAATCCTGAATTGAAACCTGAGATCGTTAATAACGTGGAAGTAGGGTATACCCTGGCCTGGCGTTATAATTTCAAACTGGCTTATAGTAAAACCACAGATCAGATCACCCGTTTGATCGAACCCGATGAAAATGATGATCGCGCTAATTTTATCCGCTGGAGAAACCTTGATGAAAAAACGGTGGTTAGTTTTAATGCCAGTGCTCCGGTTCAGGTTAAAGAGTGGTGGAACGCTTATTTCAATGGTAGCGCTTCCTTCATAAACAATCAGTCGGATTACGGAGATGGAGCAACGGTTGATCTTAAAGCATTTACTTACAGTATTTTCCAGCAGCATACTTTTGACCTTCCACATGGTTTCAAAGGAGAGATTTCCGGCTACTTTTCAGGACCGGGGATTTGGGGTGGCGTCTTTAAGTATGACACCAGTTGGAGC
>CBDUIU010000701.1:0-2891 GCA_965367335.1 uncultured Saprospiraceae bacterium | reverse complement strand
GGATTGAAGGAAGTGCCTCCCGGGTTTTTGGCAATGGCCTGACCGGCAGAACGAGCCAGGCGATTACAATCTCCTTCTATATAGGTGTCAAAAGTATAAATGGCATTCAACTGAGGATCAATCTTCATTTTTTTGATCCCGGGGATCACAAATGGGTTCTTGATGTTCCCCATATCTATCATACCCGGCCCGAATTTATCTTCTGCCGTTTTCTCATGCCCATTTGATTTTGGCTTATAATCACGCCCATTACCTCCGTTTGACATCAGGATCTGATACTCCAAACGGCCATGGTCCCCCAATTCCTTACGAATAGTCATCTTCAGTAGACTCACATAGTGTTCTTCCAACCATTCGTAGAAAAATTTATTGGGTACTTGTATGGTCAACGCATGATCTTCCAACCCAACTGGCTTAATCGGCTCAAACCAGGTTCTGAAACTCTGAGTTGGAACATTCTTACGAATTGTCTGTAGACAATTATCCCATACGGTAGCGTGATCAATTACCATTCCAAAATACATTAAAAGTTAACACAATTATACCAAGAGGTACAACTACCAATAATTTAAAACAAAGAGTATCAGTAAGTTAGGATTTGAAGCAAGTCAGTTACGACTTTAGTAGATGAGTTGTTATCTAACCTAATCTTGTCGTTTGTTGCTGTTACCTTGAGTTCCGAGGGAATACAAAGTTGAGAAAAAAATGGGAAACGGGCCTTGCCCGAAGTAGTTTTTTTAAAATTTTTTTTTGCCTAATACGTATCTCCTTTGCTAGTAAAATATAGCCGTAAAATAACAAATCAATGAGCCAAAATATAACGCCGTTATTAAACTAAGGCCAGATACCTTAACCCAACTTTTACATCCTTTCTTTTCCTTTTGCAAACAAAAAATCAGAAGTCAATTCTAGCTTAGGGGACTGCAAATTTGCTACTTTCCTTTTAAACCAAGATTTTTTGACGCGTCAATACAACTAATTTTCTCAAATCTGCATCTATGCAATACTTATACTGTCTCTTTTTTCAGAATTATCATTATGAAAATGTTAATTCTTCCACATAACCAACTGTCACTTAGTCATTTTTTCTAAATTCGTTTTTATGCACAGGCCTTTTTTACACCTAAATAAAATTAGTATGCGACGCTCCCTTCAACATACCCACCTATTTTCCTTCTTTTTCTTTTGCTTTATTGCCTTATTGGTTTCCTGCTCTCCTAAACAGGAACAAAAATCTGAAATACAAGCCGAAGTTCAACAAGGTGAATTCGTAATCACCGTTACGGCCACCGGCGAATTGCAAGCCAAACGATCCGTAAAGATCCGAGCACCACAGGGAATGCGTCCGGCAGGGATCTACGAAACCACACTAGCCGACCTGGTGCCCGAAGGAACTACGGTTTCCTCCGGCCAGTATGTGGCCAAACTGGATCGTACGGAGCTAGCTGGAAAAATGAGCAATGTTCAGACAGAACTCGAAAAAATTCAAACTCAGTTGGAACAGGCTAAAATTGATACAGCCATTGAACTCCGTGGCTTAAGAGATCAATTAGTCAATTTAGATTTCACAAAAAAGGAAAAACAACTCAAAGTTAATCAGAGTAAATACGAACCGCAGTCCGTCATCCAGCAGGCAGAACTGGACATGGAAAAAACGGAACGAGACTATACCCAGTTGGTAAAAAAATATGAACTGGTTAAAATTCAGTCCGAAGCCAAGATCGAAGAGATCAATGCCCTGCTTCGACAGAACCAGCGCCAGCTAAAAATCTATTCCGACCTCTCCAACGAATTTACCATAATGGCCCCGGAAGACGGGATGGTCATCTATTCCCGAACCTGGAACGGCAAAAAAGAACCCGGCGCCCGGATCTCGGCCTGGGATCCCGTGGTAGCTGAGCTGCCTGACCTTTCTGACATGATTTCCAAGACCTACGTTAATGAGGTGGATATCAGCAAAGTAAGAGTGGGCCAGGAAGTAGCCATCCAGGTCGATGCCTTTCCTGATCGTGCCTACACTGGCAATGTGCTGAAGGTAGCCAATATTGGCGAAGAACTAAGAGGTTTTGATACGAAGGTATTTGAGATCATTGTACAGGTAAATGAAGTCGATTCGATTATGCGGCCGGCAATGACCACCAGCAATGAAATTGTAACCGATGTGTTCGAAGATGTCAGGTTTGTCCCCCTGGAAGCCTTGCAGAGTGACAGTCTCACCTTTGTGTATAAAGATGAAAATGGCAGCCTGGTCAAACAGGAAGTGGTCATCGGGCTTTCCAATGCGGATCAGGTGATGATCGACCACGGATTGGAAACCGGAGAAATGGTCTACCTGACAGTACCGGAAGGCACCAAGGACGTCCCCTGGAATTACATAGATCCGACTATAAAAGCGGAAATTAAAAAGAAACAGGAGGAAGATCGGCGTGCGCGGGAAGCTCAGGCCCTCGAACGACAAAAGAGAATGAAAGATATTGCCCCTCCCACACCTGACGGTGGAAGTGACGGTGGCATGATCATAATTATGGATTGATCCTCAGTCTTAACCTAAATAAACAAAAACGTGCAGCGAATCATATTTAACTTCCTGCTAGCCATTGAGGGGATCAATGCCAATAAACTGCGCTCATTTCTAACAGCTCTGGGCATCATTTTCGGAGTAGGTGCAGTAATCTCTATGCTAGCTATTGGTACCGGAGCCAAACAGTCCATTCTGGATCAAATGAAATTGATCGGTACCAATAATATTGTCATTACTGCTAGCCAGAATATCATTAGTGACGAAGACGATGGAGAGGATTCGGAAGATAGCGAAGGGAATAACGATAATAGTAAACGTCCCTACTCTCCTGGTTTGACCCTCGCCGATGCTAAGGCACTCTCCCGGGTAT
>CBDUIU010000700.1:0-2902 GCA_965367335.1 uncultured Saprospiraceae bacterium | reverse complement strand
GGGTCATGGCCGACTTCAACATCAGGATTGGGCAGATAAGCTGCGACCAGGCCTTTGTTTTTGGGCTGCCAGTTCTTACCACCGTCTTTGGTTTCAAAAACGCCGGCACAACTTACGGCGATATAGACATGCTCATTATCTCTGGGATCCACGACAATGGAGTGTATAAATGGATGATCCCGGCCAGCACCAAACCACTGATTTTCGTCTTTCCGACTTGGGTGATTCCACAGGCTTTCAACCAGTTGAAATTGATCACCTTCATTGTCACTATAAAAAAGGCCTCCAGGTTCTGTGCCGATCCAAATACCACCAGGCTTATCTACCCCGGCGTGTTGGATAGTCCAAACTTTTTTGAGCGTTGCCGGCTTTCCGGAACTTAAAGTAGCGTGATTGGGAAACTTTGGCGATTGGACTTCGGTCCAGGATTGTCCTTCGTCGGTAGAACGTTGTAACTTTTGTCCCCAATGCCGATGGGCCAAGCCTAACCACCAGGTATTCGTTCTTTCATCTACATATACAACTGTCACCGGTAATCCTCTAAATTGTATACTAGTCACTTTCCATCCTACCGCTTCTTTTTGAAAAACCACTAATCCTTTAGCGGTTCCTACCAGTAATTTTTTTTTTGTCATCTCGTATTTTCAAGTGTACGCCCCTGCTTTCGGTTGCTTATGTGAAATAATCGAAATAAAGGTTTGATCCATTTTTGAAAAATAGAAAGGAAACTACCATTCACCCAAACGCCTAACAATAAAACAATGGAGCCGTAGTAATAGCCATCTAACTCTCCTGTATACAATTCCGTTTTGATAATTAGACCTGCGCCCAGTATAATCAATGCAGCTGAAACCCAGGTTCGCTTACCCCGAAAATTTAACAGGACCATCAACAAAGTGATTCCTGCCAAGGCGATGGAAATAAAATTTGACCAGTCAGGGGATTGATTATAAATTTTGGTTCCGCTGCACAAAACCATAGCTGAAGAGTAAGCAGCAATACAGAAGGGACACTTGGGTAGAATAGCAATAAGGATTCCTGTTAGCACGGGAAAAGCGGAAGTTTTCTCTTTGATTTTGCGGACAAAACTATTTTTGCAGTTTCGTTGAGCACATTGCATGATTCCAGGTAGTTTTACTCATATTTGCCGTTGCAAAGTTAGAATATTATTCCAAGAATAATAGCAATATTATTTTAATATTTCACATAACCTTCGATTTGTAAAACTTATGACTATAATTTGGATTAATACAAGAATAAAAGAAAATAATTTTTGAAAAATTAGTTTTTATAGTTTCCATTTTAATAGCTCAATATGTTTTAGCGCTAACTATTTTCATAACTTGATTTTGTAACCAGTTAACTTAGTCGAACATAGAGTAACGAATAATAGAAAAACATTATCATAAAGATAAAAGGCTAAGCAATCCCCTCCTCTCCGTTTAACACCGTATACAACACTACTCTTTCATCTTTTCCCTTCAGTTTTATATCTCCAATTTTCTCTACCTCATAAACATCGGGGGGTAGTGCCAGGTGATCTAATAACTCTTTGGACAATAGGATTTTTACGCCATATTTATTACACTTACTTTGAATCCGGGCCGTTGTGTTAAGAACATCACCGGTGTAAACAATTTCCTTTTTAATTTTTCCAATTTCACCGGCAGTGACCGTGCCTCCATGAAAGCCAGCTTTAAATTCTGGTACCAGTCCATATTTATGCTGATAGATATGAGCCTTGCGGGCAATCGATTCTGAGATAGCGAAATAACAACGAAGACAATTGGATCTTCGAATACCCCTTTTCACCTCCCAGCTTACCACTACCTCGTCTCCCACATATTGATAAATTTCTCCTTCAGTATTCATAATGGCTGGCGTAATATCCCGAAAAAAATCACGCAGTAAATAAAAGTAGTTGATGTGACCAATATTCTCGGCAATTGCAGTTGAGGAACGCAAATCAAGAAACATAAAAATACGATCCTCCTCTTTGGGTCGATGATAGCGTCCTAACAATTGCTTGACAAACAAACCAGGACCATATTTATCATTTACGCGTAGGACTATGATGGTCAGAACAACCACTAATGACCAAAACCCTAGATTTTTCAGATACATGGCACTTGTATAATGCATGCCAACGCCCTCCCAAACTTCCGGATCAATGACGATCCGGTTTAACCGAAAACTATTGAGTAGCGCAAATGACAATCCGCTAAGCGCCATATTCACAATAATAATAATCCCGGAATTAATTACTAAAGCGACCCAAAAGGTTTTTCTACTTAGCGCTTCCCGAAGGTAAAAAAGGAAAAAGCCACCACCGATGACCCCGGCAACAAAAGCAGATACCAGGTTGGTAAACAAATATGCCCGGAAATGAAAAAATGGCCCTACCTGCAGCCAGATACCATCAAAAGATACTGCATATAGGTATAGGGCTTCCAGTGCGGCTACGATCATCCAGGTCAAAATAAGCCCTAGCCATTGAATTAGACGGCGTTTTGTACGAACTGAATGGACCAATTTAGTGGAAAGTGCCAAAGATTTTATTACTTTGTTCAAAATTACGCAAATAACGGGATGAATACCGAATTAATCCAAAAAACTAGGGCCTTTGTTGAACAACTTTTCCAAGAAAAAATTGGAGAGGATTATCGCTATCACAACCTTACGCACACTGAATCAGTAGTTGCTTTCTGTGAAAAGTTTGGCAGAGCAAATAATTTAAACCATACTGACCTGGAAACCCTCATCATTGCAGCCTACCTACATGATACCGGATATTCCCAGGTCTACATTGGCCACGAGCATGCAGGAATGGAAATCGCTGCCAAGTTTTTACCATCTATTGGAGTGCCTCCAAAACGTATTGAGGAGATCCAACAGCTGATCG
>CBDUIU010000699.1:0-2904 GCA_965367335.1 uncultured Saprospiraceae bacterium | reverse complement strand
CCTGATCATAAAAGGTCTTAAGTTTTGGTTTTTCGGCTAACATGTTTTCCAGGGCTTCTTTTGCATCATTTTGTAATTCCGGATTCCAGCCTCCTATCTGGGCAGTACTGTCATGAGACAAAATCAAACAAAAGAATAAGAAAATTAGCTGGGAAAATGATATTATTAATTTTTGCATTGGGTGTGTATTTTTTAAATGGTTGACAATTTTATTTCATTCCAACGGATTGATTTCTGTTGCTCAATACTTAACGTTTAAATCTTAGAAATAATCCTAATGTTTTCTTAAATTTTACTAAGTTTGTCAGATTCATTTCCGCTACTTCTATTCTTAGAGAGACATGAGCACTCAAATCGACATCTTGCCTGGAAAAAGTTATCCTTTGGGAGCAACCTACTCTCCTTCTGGTGTAAATTTTTCTATTTTTTCTAAAAATGCCACCTCCATCGAGCTGTTACTATTTGATTCAGATGATCACAGCAAACCCGCTCATGTTATATTATTAGATCCGAAGAAAAACAGAACCTATCATTACTGGCATGCCTTCCTACCTGGCTTGAAGAACGGACAACTTTATGCGTATAGAGTATATGGCCCCTATGACGAACAAAAAGGCTATCGCTTTGATGGAGATAAAGTACTTCTGGATCCTTATTCTAAAGCAGTGGTTAGTGATACCTATGAGCGTCAGGCGGCCTGTGTGCCCGGAGATAATTGCGCGGTAGCAATGAAAAGTGTAGTGGTGGACCACAGTTCTTATGATTGGGGAGATGATGAACCGCTCAACCATTCTTTTTCTCATTCTGTCATCTATGAGTTACATCCAAGTGGCTTTACCAAACATCCTAATTCCGGATTGCCTGAAGACCTGCGCGGCACTTATCGGGGGTTGATCGAAAAAATACCGTATCTGAAAGCATTGGGCATTACTACCGTGGAATTGATGCCCGTCCAGCAGTTTGATCCAATGGCATTACCTAACAAATCACTTGTAAATTATTGGGGCTATAGTCCTATTGCCTTGTTTGCACCACATAATGGCTATGCTTGTAGCAAAGACCCCTTAGGGCTGATCAATGAATTTAAGGATATGGTGAAAGCTTTTCACCGGGCTAATATTTCGATAATTCTGGATGTAGTATTTAATCACACTGCAGAAGATAATCATGAAGGCCCAACAATTTGCTTCCGGGGAGTAGAAAATATAGCTTATTATATTTTAGAGGACGATATGGCTCACTATAAAAACTTTACGGGAACGGGGAATACGGTGAGGGCCAATCATTCGGTGGTCAGACGAATGATCCGGGAATGTCTCGATTATTGGGTTGCTGAGTTTCATGTAGATGGATTTCGTTTTGACCTGGCATCAGTTTTATCCCGGGATGAAATGGGCAATCATATCGAAGCACCCCCCATCGTTTGGTCTATAGATTCAGGGCCGGTTCTGGCTTCATCCAAGATCATTGCAGAGGCTTGGGATCTACATCTATACCAGCTTGGGAATTTTGTTGGTGATCGTTGGGCGGAGTGGAATGGGAAATTCCGTGATGATATTCGGAAGTTCATGAAGGGAGATAACGGTATGGCTGAGTCCTTTTCTCTTCGCCTGGGCGCTAGTATTGATTTGTTCAAAGATATTTTTAGAGACCCCAACCGCAGTATTAATTTTATCACCTGCCATGATGGTTTTACCTTAAATGACCTGGTCACTTATAACCAAAAATATAATGCGGCAAATGGAGAAGGTAACCGGGATGGTAGTAATGATAACCACAGCTGGAACTGTGGAGTCGAAGGCCCAACAAATGACCTGGCAATCGAACAATTACGCATACGCCAAATTAAAAACTTTCTTACCCTCCTGCTGATTGCACAAGGGACACCAATGTTGTCTATGGGTGATGAAATTCGACGTACTCAATTAGGCAATAATAATGCTTACTGCCAGGATAATGAGCTTTCCTGGTTTGATTGGGATCTGGTGAAAAAGAATGCAGCACTACTGGATTTCGTTAAAAAATTGATTCAACTCAATTTAAAAAATCCATTTTTCCAGGAAGAGACTTTTTGGGTTGCTCCGGAACCAATCGGAAGTTCAAATTTTTCATTTCATGGTACCAAATTACATCACCCGGATTGGTCTTATTACTCTCACTCTCTGGCTTTCAATTTACGTAATATTCACTTTGGTAAAATGATCCATGTGATGATCAATGCGCATCACGAAGCTTTGCAATTTGAAATACCTAATGAGCCCGGGTTACGTTGGAAAAAATTGATTGATACATTTCAGACAGCTCCAAATGATATACTGTCTGAAACAAAAGCCAAGAGGGTTGATACGCCTTTTTGTGAAGTTCAGCCACGGTCAATTGTTTTGTTGTGTACTGAGATTGATTAAGTAATTTTGAATTAGAAATAGTTTTCTGTTTAGTTAAATAACGCCAACTTAGCGCTGTCTTTCCATTTATAGTATCTTGTGAGAAGAAATATATTTAAGTTGAGTACATCTCCACAAACCCAATATTCCTGCTATGCAATATACCGCTCGCTTCGGACTTCTCCTCTTATCTCTATTTGCGATCATTGGCTGTGTCCCAAAGGATACAAAACAGAGTACTTGGATCAAACCTGGATATACCGGCAAACAATATGAAAAGCTAGCCGTCGTCTGTGTCAATGAAAAACGCAAAGTCAGGAAGAAATTTCGCAAAAGGATAGTTAGAGCCTTACAGGATAAGGGCATTCAGGCAGTAAGTGGTAAAGATCTTTTTCCTGATGGCTTAACGGAAGCAGATAAGGATCCGGAACACTTTATTAATCGCTTACAGGCGGTGGATGTGGACGGTGTCCTGGCTGTTTTCATTATTCGGGAAAAAACCATGGCCAAAAAAGTAGTA
>CBDUIU010000698.1:0-2907 GCA_965367335.1 uncultured Saprospiraceae bacterium | reverse complement strand
AACAATCAATTTGATGTTATTGGTTTTGATGCCTGCTTAATGGCTACGCTGGAGGTGCAATCCAGCCTGCAAAATTTCGGAAAATACTATGTAGGATCAGAAGAAACGGAGCCAGGACATGGTTGGAATTATACACCGATTATTCAAGCTATGGAAAGTGGCAATGCTCTATTTGGAGATCAGATAGGGCGCATAATAGTGGATGAATATAAAGCGCAATCCGAAAGCGAAGGTACCCAGAATGTGACCCTCGGCGTAATGGATTTATATTATATTCCTGACGTAGAGTCTGCTTTGGAAACATTATTTACAAAGATAAAGCAGGAGTCAAAAGTGAGAAGTTTGCAAAGGGCTCGGGGCAAAGCAGAAGAGTATTCCAAATCAATCGCTACTCCAGCATACTCTGAAGATATGGTTGATATAGGGGATATGATGAAGCAGCTTAAAGCAATCGACCCTAGTTTGCAGGTAGAGGCCGACTCCGTTTTGGCAGCCATCAATCGTACGGTGATTCACAACCGCAAAGATATGACCAGGCCACTTGCCACCGGGATTTCGATGTATTTGCCGCACAATGTTCTGGTTGATAAGGACGAAACGACTTATTTACTGAACAATACTTATACTCCTATTGATTTCTCTGCAGGAATAAAGGATTTTATTCAAAATACTTATGTGCCTGAGGCCAATAAAGATAAAAGCCCTCCCTCAGGAGCCAGTGACCCAAACTTTACTTTCTTCAGACAACCCACTAGCGGATCTACATCCCGGAATGGAATGGGGAGTGACTCGGTGAGTGCGATTAGAGTTAGTCATGCTAATGACCTTGAACAGGTACAGGTTGTTTTGATTGAAGCGTTTGTTGGTTATCCCAATGAGTTCATTATGCTGGGCAGTACTTACCCTGATACCATGGTAATGAACGCTGATGGCACGGAGACTTATGCGTACAAGTGGGATGGACTATGGCTGGGAATTAATGGTTACCCTGCCTATATTTCTGATCTTCATGATTTTGAAGTTGAAGAGCAGGGGGTTACCAGGTACTATACTAGAATTCATATTCCAGCTATTCTAAACCCAGGAGATCAGGATGAGAAAGATATTATCCTGTCCTATCGTTATGACGAAAATTTCAATACGGTATTAGAGAGTATCGTTCCGGAAGTATATGGGGATACCCTTAGAATTACGCCTAAGGAAAGAATCAACCTTAAGCCGGGTGATCGGGTGCAATTACTATATGAAAGCTTTAATGAAGTTACGGACGAAGAGTTTTTTGTCGTTGATGATAATGCTATTATTACGATTGTAAATGGTAACCAAGATTTACATTTGGAATATGATCAATTGGAAGAAGGTAGTTATCATATAGGTTATGTTTTAATGGACCATGCTCAAAATGATACGATCATCTTTGATGAAAAAGTTTTCATGGTGGTAGGAAGTTCAGTTGAAAATAGCTTTACGGATAATAATATTATTCTCTATCCTAACCCTGTTGATCACCAACTCTTCATTGAGCAACAAAAATTCTCCGGCAAAGAATACAGCATTCGGCTCTATGACTTGAATGGTAAACTGTATTACGAACAAAAACATACAGCAGCCAGGGCCTCAATTAATACAGAGCATTTACCAAGCGGCTACTACAAAGTGGAGCTGATTTCGAACGAAGCTGTGTTTGGCGAAAAGCTGATT
The DNA here is from genome assembly GCA_965367335.1 of uncultured Saprospiraceae bacterium. GTDB lineage: Bacteria > Bacteroidota > Bacteroidia > Chitinophagales > Saprospiraceae > CBDUIU01. The sequence continues at coordinate 1,206 of CBDUIU010000698.1, read as the reverse complement.
ATTCAGCACTAATGATCTTTCCTTATTTTACCTTTGAGTAATCCCTTGAATCATGATGACTATCAAGTTTTAGGGGTTATATTTTAAATTGATCAACTCCCATCTGTTTTTTACAGGTTGGGAGTTTTTTTTGAAATAAATTGAATCATCAAAACCCAAGGTGCTGTCTAATTGTCTGCTCAATCTCAATTTTCCAACCTATATGGCAGTTTTTTACTGGAAATGTCAGCGTGAATCCTGCTGGAATGATTATTACAGGTAGAGTAAGATATGGTGTTGATTCGAAATAAAACTAAATAGACTTGTTCTGTCAGCATCTATAAAAAAACACCTCCCGCCCAATTCACTCACAACTAGTTTTGTAGACTTTGCTACATGACTTACAATTTAAAATCAAATGGTACATCTTACATCCAATCCATCGGCGGAAGAAAACAACTTCAACTCATCCGGGTCCAAACAGGATTTCCAACTCTTAGATGCATATTCCCAAACAGTTGTCAACGTAGCTCAAAATGTTAGCGAGGCAGTGGTACAGATTCAGGTAAAAAAGAAAAGTGTTCCCGGCCGGCGTAATGGCAAGCGGGGCAATGGCTTTGGTGGTGGCTCTGGTTTTATCATTTCTTCAGACGGATTGATCGTTACCAACAGTCATGTCGTCAGCGGTGCTATGCAAATTGAAGTAGGCCTGGAAGATGGCCGTAGGCTTACCGCTCGCTTGATCGGAGACGATCCAGCCACGGATGTTGCCATTATACAGGTGGATGGCCAACACTTGAAAACACTTAGCTTCTCTAACTCAGATCAACTGCAAGTAGGACAGATTGCGATTGCGATTGGCAATCCATATGGGTTTCAGTATAGTCTGACGGCAGGTGTCGTTTCCGCGCTGGGACGTACCCTGCGGACGGAGTCTGGGCGACTCATTGATAACGTTATTCAGACAGATGCCGCACTAAATCCAGGAAACTCCGGTGGGCCACTCGTTAATTCTAATGGTCAGGTCATTGGTGTAAATACAGCCGTGATTTTACCAGCACAAGGGCTTTGCTTTGCCGTTGCTTCCAATCTTGCTGAGTATGTGGTCGGTCAATTGGTGTTACATGGCAAAGTAAAACGTGCTTATATCGGAATTGCGGGTCAACAAATCCGTTTTAACCCGCGTGCAATCAAACGCCTTCAGTTGCCTGTGTCTTCCGGTGTGCA
>CBDUIU010000697.1:0-2907 GCA_965367335.1 uncultured Saprospiraceae bacterium | reverse complement strand
TATCCCATCATTTTATTAGGTGGCCCGGGAGATAAAGAAAATGGTGAACAGGTCGCAGCAGCTGTCGGAAAAAGGGTCCAAAACACCTGTGGCCAACTCAGTTTACATGAATCAGCTGCTTTAGTCAGGGATTGCAGCCTGGTCCTCACACATGATACGGGCATGATGCATATCGCAGCTGCATTTCAAAAACCTATCATTAGTATTTGGGGAAACACGGTTCCAGCCTTTGGAATGTACCCTTATTACGGAAATCACGTAAACAGAAATGTAACAATTGAAGTTTCCGGGCTGTCTTGTCGGCCCTGTTCTAAAATTGGCTATGGGAAATGCCCGAAGGGGCATTTTCGTTGTATGCGAGACCTGGATATAAAGGAGGTGGTAAAAAAAGCAAATGCTGTCCTAGGTCAATAAACAAGCAAATTTTTCTGGGTGTTAAAAAGATACTCATTTAGGTTTGTCCAACATCATTATTCCGTTCTAATAATAGAAATTTCATCAATTTAGGACTAATCAATAAGGAATTCCTCCTATTGATCCTTGAATAGAAAAATTGACAGCTGATATTGGAGCTTATGCGACAGATACAAACAACTATAATTAGCAATATTTCATAATTTAAGAAAAAGCCCTATATTTCGTGCTTGCAAAACCCGATTTTCGGAGGGGAGCCCCTAAGCCAGGGCTTTTAGGGCAAAACTCTCCATCGAGCTTATAAAACTGCATATGAAATTCTGGAAAATTCTACCCTTTTGCTTCTTTCTGTTCACGACCGGGCTACAAGCTCAGGATATCCCACACTACTCACTTTTTGAGTATTCACCACTTTCCTTAAATCCTGCCAATACGGGTGCCTATAATGGCACGTTTCGCTTGGGAGGAATTTATCGAAGTCAGTGGTTTTCCGGCTTCGATAATTTTGCCACGCCTACCTTTTACATTGATGCACCCATAATCCGCGGGCTCCGCAAACAAGATTGGATCGGCGTAGGCCTTAATTTCACTAGTGATAACGTGGGAACGGTAGCTTATAAACAAACTGGTTTTCATGGTTCTATTGCTTATCACCTGGCTTTAGACAAAAAACAGACGAGTGTATTAACAATTGGTGTTCAAGGGGGATCTGTCCGCCGTGAAATTGATCCGAACAAAACCGTATTTGGTGATGGCCTGTTCATTGATCGGGTAAACCCTGGTGCCAGCAGTATGGAGAACCTGGGTGATGACCTATCCGGTAGTTATTTTGATCTAAGCACCGGAGTTTTGCTGTCTAGTCAAATGAACAAACAGACCAGTATGCGGCTGGGGCTCGCTTTCAAACATTTATTGGGTGGAGATTACTCCCTGATCAAAAATAGCAACCAAAACCTGGATATTCCATTGCGTTTTACTTTCCACGGCGGTTTTGATTTTGCGTTAAATAAAAAATGGAGTTTGGAACCCACTTTTATTTACGATCAAATCGAAAAGGCAAATGCGATTGCCCTACAAAGTTGGTTTGGGTATAAAAAAGACCCGAAAGATGATTTAGAGTTGCGATTTGGCGCAGGTTATCGCTTACGAGATGCTGCGGAAGTTTTAGTAGGTGCTTATTATAAAGACTTCAGAATTGCGGCATCTTATGATGTTACCTTATCTGAATTAAAAGATAGAAACAATACAGTTGGAGGTTTTGAGCTAGCTGTTTCCTACATTGGAAAGATTTTCAAGGAGCCTAAAGTTAAACCTGTAATTTTCTGTCCAAGCTTATAGTATTATATATACGGACCCGAATCCACCAGGAAAGTACGAACATAGCAATATGCCAAACTAAGTTTCCTGTTTCGACCGAGTCAAATCAAATTGATTTTCAAAAAAATTAACCGATTGTGAACATGAGACGTTCAATCTTCATAGCTTTTTTAACCCTGCTTACTGCTCAGCTTTTTGCTCAGCCGATCAATTCTTCCAGCCCAGAACAAAAATTGGTTGCCGTCGAAACTGCCCTGGCAAACGGTGACAATTATAATGCGCTGGAATTACTGGAAGAGATTTACAAAGATGACCGCCAATTAAAATATATTTACCAGATCGCCGGTCTTCACCTGTCATTAAGAGACTATGAGCGTGCCGAGCGTTGGTATAGCCGTATTGTCAATCGCAAATCTCGCCGCGAACCAAATCCTTATATGCCGGAAGCTCGCTTCATCTACGGGCAAGTGCTGAAGTTGAATGGTAAATACCAGGAAGCTATCTCTGAGCTGGGATTGTATATCTCTGAGTCTGAAAACATAGATAATATCCCAAAAGCGAAAAAAGCAATTGAAGGTGCTCAAATGGCTTTGGAAATGGACCCGGATACCAAAATTTCCGTAATCAATGCAGGTCCTAATGTCAACTCTAGGTACTCTGAATACTCGCCTCAATTGGTTGGAGATAAATTGTATTTCACCAGTTTCATGAGAAAAAAAGTATTGGTGTTGGATGGAAAAGAAAATGACTATCACTCCAAGTTATATGTTTCGAGTCGTCAAGGAGATGGTTGGACAGAAGCAGAGGAAACAGGTGCTAAGAAAATCAACCGCACCGGATACCACACGGCCAACTTCTGTGTCAACAAAGCCGGTACACGCATGTATTTCACCAGAGTAAAGATGGAAGGCAATAATATCATTGAGAGTAAATTATATTCCAGTGATAAAGGTCCCGAAGGTTGGGAAGGCGCTCAGGAAATAACTGGCATTAATGGTGATTACCTGGTTCGTCAACCTGCGATAGGCGAACTTTTTGGAAATGAAGTCATCTTTTTCTCTTCTGATATGGACGGTGGATACGGTGGCTTTGATCTCTATTATTCAACTCGTGCCGGAGAAGGGTTCACACCTCCTCTAAACCTCGGCAATACGATCAATACTGCCGGAGATGAAG
>CBDUIU010000696.1:0-2911 GCA_965367335.1 uncultured Saprospiraceae bacterium | reverse complement strand
CAGGAGTGATCCTGGTGGATAATGAGTAGATCATAAGTGGAAGAGGCAAACATCATAGGTAAAATCAATCATAGGATATTGGGTCATATTATATATTCATTTAGATTTCGCATATTCACTAGCTACCTACGATGTTTTTTCTCTTTTGAAAAACATCAGCTACTCCTATGTTGGTTTATGCTGTTGGGCACTATGCTAACTGCTCAAAGTAATCCATTTGCAGATAGTTTGCTGCGGGTATTGCCCTTAGCAAAAGACACCCAGCGAGTAAATATTCTAAACGACCTGGGGTGGGAATTTAAGGTCGACCAACCTGAAACGGCGCGTCAATATCTGCGGGAGTCTGCAGCACTGGCGCGCCGTCTTGGTTTTCAAAAAGGGGAAGCACAAGCCTATAGTAACTTAGGGGTGGTAGAGACCATCAATGAGGTCTATGATTCTGCCCGTGTACATTACCACACTGCCATGGTGATCCGGGATAAGCTTGATGATAGGAAGGGCGTAGCCAAGCTCCATAACAACCTGGGCAACCTGGAGTCCGATCTAAAAAATTTCGAAGCCGCTATCGGGCATTTGAGACAATCCGTGATTATTCAGGAAGAATTAGGCGACTCGTTTCGCATGGCGAGAAGTGCTTACAACCTCGCTATTGTTTATGAAGATCAGGGATACTATCCCGAAGCCTTAGAAAATGCTTTACTCCACCTTCAAGTTTCTGAACAACTGAATGATCCCTACGAGATTGCAAATTCAAATAACCTCTTAGGCAATATTAAAACAGAACTAGGAAATTATACCGAAGCAGGTGAGCATTACCAAAAGTCTTATGAATACAGAAAACAGGTAGACGACCCCTGGGAACTGGCTAATATCCTCAACAACATGGGGAATAACAAAGATGACTTTGGAGAAAAAGAACTCAAAGCAAAAAACTTTGAAGAAGCTTTTGTTTTAATGGACGAAGCATTGAGTTATTACCGCCAATCCTTACTTATCTATCAGGAACAAGAGGACTCTTCCGGCATGGCTGAGGCCTTTAATAATATCGGCTTGGTCCACAAAAATCTGGGAGACTATTATGACGACCAGGATCAAATCCAACAAAAAGACTCCGTACTTCTGGTTGCCATGGAATATCTAGAGGCGTCCCTGCACATCAATGAAGTTTTGGAAAACCGAAAAGGAGTCATGCAACTGTACAATGGAATTGCAGATGTAAAGCGACGCCAAGGCGATAGTGAAGGATCACTAAAATTTACAAAAAAATACCTTAAACTGGCTAAAAAGCTGGACGATATAAAATATGAGGTGAAAGCTTACAAGGACTTATCTCGTGTTTATGCCGATATGAAAGATTATAAGAATGCTTTTAAATATCGCAAAAAGTACGATGAGTTAAATGAGGATGTTTATAACGAAGAAAACAGTAAAAGAATCGCTTATAGCCAGGTTATTTATACGGATGAAAAATTCCGGATGCAAAAGCAGCGCGAGTTAGAAGCGCAGGCCGCATCAATCCGTGAAGCACGTTTGCAAAGACGCATGCTAATCGTAGGCTTATTGGCCCTATTACTCATTGCCGTCCTTCTCTACAATCGCTATCGCACCAAAAACCGTATTAATCAGGAACTGCAGGAAAAAAATGAACAGATCAAAGCAGCACAAGATCGTTCGGATGAATTACTAAAGAATATCCTGCCCGCCGCAACTGCTGAGGAATTGAAAAAAACCGGCAAAGCTAAAGCACGGCAATTTGAATCCGTTACGGTTCTATTTACCGACTTTAAATCTTTTACTCAAATCGCCGAACAGCTGGAACCGGAGATGCTAGTAGAACAATTACATTACTGTTTTTCAGCTTTTGACCGGATTGTAAAAAAGCATGGTGTAGAAAAAATCAAAACTATAGGCGATGCTTATATGTGTGTAGGCGGATTACCTGAACCCAATAAGACCCATGCCCGGGATGTTGTAGCGGCTGCGCTCGACATCCTTGATTTTATGCATGCCTTTAATGCCGAATGTTCTGCCAAGGGGCTGCCTATTTTCCAAACCCGGTTAGGTATTCACACCGGTTCGGTTGTCTCCGGAATTGTTGGTCAGGAAAAATTTGCCTATGATATCTGGGGAGATACCGTGAACCTGGCCTCCCGGATGGAAAGCAGCGGAGAGATTGGCAAGATCAATATTTCCGCAGCGACCTATGCACAAGTGAAGGAACAATTTGCCTGTACTTACCGTGGGAAAGTGGGTGCAAAAAATAAAGGAGAACTAGATATGTATTTTGTGGATAGGAAAAGAGAAGAAATTTTTAGTAGAGAGGCAGCGGATAAAAAAAAGCAGACGTTTACAGAGTAGTTTTAGACTCAAAAAAGAAAAAAGGCAGCCCCTTTTGGATTTACTACTCTCACTAGTTAAATTTTTCTAATTTCAGATATCATTCATAATAAGGAAAAAAGAAAAAAGGGGCTGCTTCCTATTTTAAACTCGGCTTCAATATAGGTGTTCTTCTTCACATTATCAATTCCTCTTTTCAATTGACAGGTATAATTTCAGCCTTTTGTATACGAACGACCTCAGTCTTTAGATAAATATTTATCGGGGGTAGGTAATCGAGATAAAAGATTAATAGCCTTTGTCACGCAGTTGTGGCAAAGGCTATTTTATCTAATGGTACGAGGAGTTAGCTGTAAGGGAAGGATTCGAACCTTCATGGAGCAGTTAGTCATATGTTCATTGATTTATCCTGATCTCTCCACCCTCGAGACAAGAGGGCACGGCTGCCTGATTTCGTCACCTTACAGTGTTGATGCGATCCAACTTCCTGGTTCGCTTTTATTGTGTTTTTCAAATGTGGCTGTAAGGGAAGGATTCGAACCTTCATGGAGCAGTTAGTCATATGTTCATTGAT
>CBDUIU010000695.1:0-2919 GCA_965367335.1 uncultured Saprospiraceae bacterium | reverse complement strand
ATCCCATACCTGTGCAGCATTCTCCCATTCAAATCCTACCTGCTTGGTTTTCTCCTGCATCCGATAGGCTTTTACCATGGCAGGTAAAGACCGAGGTACTCCTCCCAAAACTGACTTTTTACCTTCTTTGAGTTTCAATTGCTCCCAATTTCTTTTCACTTCTTCTTCATCCTTCACCTTCAGATCACTATAGATATGTGGATGACGTGCAATCAACTTATCACAGACCGCATTGATCGCGTCAGCTATATCAAATGCATTTTTCTCATCGGCTATTTTTGCATAAAAGACCATATGCAGCATTAAGTCTCCAAGCTCCTCTTTTATGCCGTCCAGATCATCATCAAGAATGGCATCAGCTAATTCGTAGGTCTCTTCAATAGTGAGATTACGAAGGCTTTGCAATGTCTGTTTTCGGTCCCAGGGACATTGTTCCCTGAGTTCATCCATGATCGTTAAAAGCCGACCAAATGCCTTTAGTTTTTTATCCATGATTGCTGTACCTTTGTGCACAAAATAAACTCTTTTTAAGGAAATAGTGTTTAATTATAAATCATTAAAACCATTCTAATGGAATTCCTTTATATCCTGCTCATCATTTTTGTTGTATTTGGTATTTCCTTTTTACTGATCAATATCCGTCATATTGTTACGGGTAACGAATTTCGAGGTACTTGTGCAACGAATAATCCCATGTTGAAAAATCAGATTGGGGAGTGTACGGTTTGTGGAAAAAAACCAGAGGAAGAATGCCAAATGCCGGAAGTCAAATAATTCTTTTCCTTTACTAACACTTTGTCGATACTATAATCAATGACAACTAAGATTAGTATTCCTGCCATTACACCTGTATCCACCACTTTGCCTACACAATACGGTAATTTTCGCATCATGGCCTTCCCGCGGTTTGCCGATGATCCCATGCCACATATGGCGATGGTTTCAGAAGGTTTTGTACCAGAAAAAGTAACGTTGGTGCGGATGCATTCCGAGTGTATTACTGGAGACTTGTTTGGCTCCAAACGCTGTGATTGTGGCCAACAACTACAGCTTGCCCTGCAATTGGCCGCAAAAGAAGGAGGGGTCGTACTTTACCTAAGACAAGAAGGCCGGGGAATTGGAATTATAAATAAACTGAAAGCTTATAATTTACAAGATGCAGGGATGGATACTATTGATGCGAATATCCACCTGGGTCTGGAGGTTGATGCCCGCCAATATGATACGGCCTTAGCCATATTGCAAAGCCTGGGCATTAAGGCCATTCGATTGCTTACTAACAATCCGGAAAAAATCAATGCTATTGAGTCCTCTCCAATTGATCTGATTGAAAGGGTCCCACTCGTCATTCCGGCTGAACCAGAAAACCAAAGCTATTTAAATACAAAAGAGAAATTGATGGGTCATCTTTTTATGGATGATAAATGATGAAAAACCATCGCCCCTTGAAATTATTATTTCTCACACCTCAGTCCTCATTCGGTTCCAAGTGCTGCTGCAAAAAATTCTGATAGCGGACGAGAAGCAAGAAAGTGTTTCTCTACAATTTTTGTCAATTTTTTATCCAGCAAGGTTTCCGCAGGGAATTCTGCGAAATAATAAAATTGTTTATTGTAAAGTAAGGGTTGCTTTTCCGCTAATTCCAAAAATTCTTTTTTGATCCGTTTATTCTTCTCACCTTGAATATCACCAAAATGTTTTTTGAACGTTTTGTCTTTAAGTAAACTGGCAAAATGATCTGGCTCACTGGCAATAGCTTCGCGGATGCGTTGTAATTGCTTTGCATCTGGCATATAGACACCGCTATAGATTCGAAAATGTTGATCGCTACATTCGAGATAAATACCAGGAGAAGTCATATCTTTTCTGCCACCTGGAGAAATTATAGCGGACATATGGGTTTTGTACGGCGTTTTATCTTTAGAAAAACGGGTATCCCGGTAAATACGGAAAATCGCTTCCTTCGGAGTGATCATAATCCGATTATCCTGAGCACTAAGAAGATCAATGCAATCCGCAATAAAAGCTTCAAAGGGGATTTTAACAGCCGTTTCAAAACGCTTTTTGTTGGTGTGATACCAATCTCGGTCATTATTATTGCGAAGTTCCTGGAAGAATTGAAGGAAAGCTGATGTAAAGTAGGACATAGTGATCTTGTTAAAATAGATAATTTGAAAAAATTAATAGATCTAGAATGTTGAAATTACTCAACAGAGTAAAACAGTAAAAAACATAATGTCCTGCTAAGATAAAATATTTTGTGTTTTTTTATTAAAAATTCCTCATGCGATTACTTTTGCTCCTCTTAATGCTGTATAGTCCACTGCTTAGACAAGAAGGGTTGGCCCAACAGGTGGATGGCATGCAGAAACGGTTTAAACTTATAGAAAAAACTGAAGACAAACGCGTAGTGGATTTGGCGAAAAGTCTGACTAATGGAATAGATCAGGAAAGAGAAAAGGCAGCCATACTGCATCGTTGGTTGATCGGCTATTTGAATTATGATCAACAGTTCCGGAACGGGAATCCCCGCAGGCGTAATCAAAGCATACAGAAAGTACTGGTAAGTAAAAAGGCGGTCTGCCAGGGTTACGCAAATCTTTTTGCGGCCTTATGCCAGGAAGCAAACATTCAATGTGAGGTTGTTTATGGATATGCACGACTTAAGCCGGAAGGTAAATTGAGTATGTCAGAACCTGACCATGCCTGGAATGCCTTGCAAATTGATGGGCAATGGTATCTAGCAGATCCCACTTGGGACAGTGATTTTTTACATCAGCAAGGTTTGAATCAAGGGCCATTCTATCAAGGCAAACCTGAGGATTTTATCAAAACCCATTTACCTGCAGACCCGATGTGGCAATTGTTAAAATATCCCGTACCGATCTCTATCTTTGCCGAAAGTGAACAGGCCATTCT
>CBDUIU010000694.1:0-2921 GCA_965367335.1 uncultured Saprospiraceae bacterium | reverse complement strand
AGTATACAATGCTTGCACGGTAGCCGCCCGAATGATCGACGGGCTTGGGTTTCGTTATTACTGGGCAACTGAAGGCCTCCGCGAGGAAGACCTGCAATACAAAACCAGCCCTGAAGCCCGGACCACCGAACAAACCCTGGATCACATCTATGGCTTAGTTCAAATAGTAGCAAACTCAGTGAAAAAACTACCCAATATTCGAACAGAAGAAGAAGTAGAAATGACCTTCGCCGAAAAGCGAAAAGCTACCTTACAATTACTCAAAGCATCCAGCGAGGTGTTAAAAGCCAGCGACCCAAAAGAAATAGAACAATTTAAACTAATCTTCAAAAGAGGAGAAAACGAATCTTCCTACCCATTTTGGAATCTGCTGAATGGTCCGCTGGCAGACGCGATCTGGCACACCGGACAAGTCGTAGCTTTCCGCAGAGCAGCGGGTAATCCGATTGACGGACGAATCAGTGTGTTTCAGGGAAAACTCCGCGAGCGCTAAGTTCCCCCAGCTTTAGCTGGGCCAGCCCCCCCGACTTCAGTCGGCCCGTAACAAAAACAAACACCCACCGACTTCAGTCGGACCCCCGCAAACACCCCCCAACTCACTCCCCCAAAACAAATGCAAAAAACAAAACACCTTCTCCTCATATTTCTCCTGATCAGTTGTGCCTTAACAGCCACTGACTCACTCCGCATCCAATACATCGGAAACATGGGTGTCCTCATCGCTGGACAATCCGATGCTGTTTTGATAGATGGCCTACACAAGCCCTACAAGCCAGCCTATCTACATCCACCTGAAAAACTAGTTCAGGAAATGATTGCTAACAAAGCACATCCACCCATAGGAATTTTGTTGAACACCCACATCCACCAGGATCACTTTGATGCAGGGCTAGTACATCAGTTCCTTCGTGAAAACCCCAACGCTCAACTGATCGGGCCGCCACAAACCGCCGAAGGGATAGCATCCTTAGGTGGAGTAGAGCGGCTGGGAGCAAAGATCAAGGTAGTACCCATTAAGGATAACAAGATAACCACATTTAATTGTGGTGAGGTGCAAGTTGACGGCTTTTACCTTCGTCATGCAAATCCGGCCCGGCATGGTGCGATCAAAAATATTGGCTATTTGATTACAATGGATGGATTGAAAATTCTTCATGCAGGGGATACAGATTGGAACGGTGAGGTGTTTAAATCCTTAGCTTTGAACAAACGAGATATAGACGTCGCTATTTTGCCCAATTGGATGGTGATGACCAAAGAAGGTGCTGCTATTGTCAGCACTCACTTGAAACCCCGCCAGATCATAGTGACTCACATATCGCCTTTTAGTGAAGCAGAAGTAAAAGAAGCAGTAGCGCAATATTTTCCTCAGGCGATACTGTTTACGGAGATTGGCATGGAGGTCATTTTAGAAAGTAATAAGATCAAAAAATAAAAAGCGAAACATCAATCTTAAATTGTATAACCAAAAAAAGCAGTGAAATCCTATATTCAACAAATCCGCACTAAAATCGGGCATGATAAATTTATTCATCCCGGAGCCAGAATTATCATTGAAAACAAACACGGGGAAATCCTGTTCGTAATGCGAAAGGACAATGGGAAACTGGGATTACCTGCTGGTGCTTTAGAAGAAGGTGAAACGATTGAACAATGTATTATCCGGGAAGTAAAAGAGGAGTCAGGGTTGGAGTTAATCACCGTTGAAGTTATCGGTATCAGTACTGATCCGAATAAGGAAATTGTTTGTTATCCAAATGGTGATGTGATCCAGTATTTTGTCGTTGAGTTCTTTGCTGATTCCTGGACTGGAGACCTGAAAGTGGGTGACGATACGGAAATCAAAAGTGCGATATTTAAGTCAAAGAAATATCTGGAGCATTTGCCAGTAAATGAAAAAGGAATTGTAGAAAGCTGGCAGTATTATCAAAAAAACAAAAAGATAAGATTGGGGTAATAAAACTAGTAAGCAAAGTCTAAAAACACACCCCATTTCACTTTTCTTCCCACATTGTTTATATTTAAGCAACCAACCTGTTCGACATGCGCTTCATTATTATTTGCATGTTCCTGTTTGCCAGTGGTCTGCTGACAGCTCAAAACTTCTACGTCATGGCCTATGACCGGAGAAATGGCCTGCCTGCTGATGAAGTACGTCATGTTATCAAGGATCGTTTTGGTTATCTATGGCTTGCATCGGATAATGGTTTAATTCGTTTTGACGGTAAACAGTTTGAAAGCTTTAATCACCAGGTGCCAAGTCAGTATGGTCATTACTTTTGTCAAACGCAGAATGGGTTTTTCTATAGCCATGATGCTGGCATTAGCTTGATCCAACCGGGGCTGGATTCGTCTCACATCGAATTATTTCAACCAGCCTCCATTGACCCTCAAGCTCCCGAACTCTATTATCCGGATCAACTTTTTAAGGCTAAAGATGGCGCCCTCTGGATCAGCCAGCCCAACGGGAAGGTTACACGGCTGGAGAATAGTCAGCAGCAAGACTTTTTATTTAACAATACAAATGTAAAAATAAATACTAAAGTTTTTTTCGCGCAATCGAGGCGGGATGTCATTTGGATCGCATCTCAAGATGGAGCATTATATTCTTTTGAAAAAAATTCCAGTGAATTAAATAAAGTAGCTTCCTTTTCCCGAATAAACGGCATACAAATCAACGGAAATGACTTGTGGTTGGCCGGAGAACAAGTCCATCATCTGGAAGTTAGTCCGGAAGGAAAAAGTGTTCGTGAGGTCAAGCGCATCCAACCACCTGGAGAGGTTTCAGCGCTGGCTTTAGATAGTGGGGGTAATTTATTTCTTGGTATCCGCGAGCAAGGATTATACTTGCTGGATCATAGTAAACCTGGTGTGGCAGCATTTATAACTATTTTTGGGAACAATGATCCACACCGGGTTGA
>CBDUIU010000693.1:0-2922 GCA_965367335.1 uncultured Saprospiraceae bacterium | reverse complement strand
AACAACAACAACAAGAGGTGAAAGAGCCAGGAACACTTTTCGAATTAAAAGCGAATAAGGCCATTGGTGTTACATTTGAAAATAGCCTAAGTTCCACCCCTGATTTTAATGTGTATAAATACCGGAATTTTTATAACGGCGGAGGCGTCGCGCTTGGCGATATCAACGGTGATGGATTAACGGATATCTATTTTACCGCTAACCTGGAATCCAATCGACTTTATTTGAATAAAGGGAATTGGACATTTGAAGATATCACCGAGAAAGCAGGTGTCGCCGGGACTAAAGCCTGGGCTACCGGCGTGACCATGGCCGATGTAAATGCGGATGGGTTGTTAGATATCTATGTTTGCAATTCAGGGGACATCAAAGGAGATAATAAAGAGAATGAGCTGTTTATTAACCAGGGCAATCTCACATTTACCGAAGCTGCTGCCGATTATAATTTAAATGATAAAGGATATTCAACGCACGCTTCCTTTTTTGACTATGACAAGGACGGAGACCTTGACGTTTATATTCTAAATAATTCCTTTCAGGCTATCGGGAGTTTTAACCTCCGCAAAAATGAGCGACCAAAAAGAGACGAACTGGGTGGCGATAAACTCATGCAAAATGTAGATGGTAAATTTATTGATGTTAGTGAAAAGGCCGGCATCTACGGAAGTGTCATCGGTTTCGGACTGGGTGTTACTATCGGGGATGTGGACAACGACAATTGGCCGGACATCTTTGTTTCTAATGATTTCTTTGAGCGGGATTATCTTTATATCAACCAGAAAGATGGCACGTTTAAAGAAGACCTGGTCAATCAAATGCCTTCCATCAGCGGCGCATCTATGGGCGCAGATATTGGTGATATCAATAACGATGGATACAATGATATTTTTGTAACTGAAATGTTACCATCAGACTATGAACGGCTGAAAACAGTTACCACCTTCGAAGGCTGGAATCGCTACCAATACTCCGTGAAAAACGGATACCATCATCAGTTTACCCGGAATACCCTTCAATTTAATAATGGCAATAATACCTTCAGTGAAATATCCAGATATTCCGGCGTAGAGGCTTCTGACTGGAGCTGGGGCGCCTTGTTTTTTGATATGGACAATGATGGCTATAAAGACTTGTATATCGCCAATGGTATTTACAAGGATTTAACCAATCAGGACTATCTTCAGTACATTGCCAATGAAGAAGTGATTAAATCCATCGTTCAAAATGATAGTGTCAACTACAAAAAATTGATTGACATCATCCCTTCGAATAAAGTACCTAATCATGCTTACAGAAACCTGGGTAACCTCGAATTCACACCCTATGAAAGCAGTGGCTTGTGGACCGAAAGTTTTTCTAACGGTTCAGCCTATGGTGATCTGGATAATGATGGGGACCTGGATCTGGTGGTGAATAATGTAAATATGCCTTGTTTTATTTATGAGAATAAGGCTAATGAAATGCTCAATAATAATTATTTAAAAGTACAGCTGCAAGGCAAAAGTCCAAACCTCCTGGCCATCGGAGCAAAAATTAAAGTGAGCGACGGGAATAATTCCTGGTACTACGAAGTTCAACCGACGCGAGGCTTTCAGTCCAGCGTAGACCCAAGAGCGAATATTGGGCTGGGGAAAGCGCAAAAAGTTAAGGTGGAAGTCACTTGGCCCGACGGGAAACAAACGCAGCTCCAGGATGTAGCGGTTAATCAGTTGCTGGTTATTAAAGAGGAAAATGCTACAGCCGCTCAGCCGCTGGCTGCTACAAGTAAACCTATGTTTGAACCCTATACGACCGGGCTGAATTTCACCCATAAGGAAAATGCCTATTCAGACTTTAACCGGGAACGATTGATCTACCACATGGCTAGTACACTAGGACCCCGGGTAGCCCACGGCGATCTGAATCAGGATGGGCTTATGGATTTTGTTGTTCCGGGCCCTAAAGGCGCTTTGTCTAAAGTGTTTCTGAAGAACAAAGACGCGTCCTATACAGAAGTTCCTCAAGCGAAAGATTTCACAACCTTGCAAGGCGCTGAACATATCAATTGTGATTTATTTGATGCAGATCAGGATGGCGATTTGGATCTTTATCTGGCAAGTGGTGGTGTGGAGCTTACCAAGTTTTCGGATTATTTCTATGACCAATTATTCTTCAATGATGGCAAAGGCAAGTTTACTTCTTCAAAACAAAAATTGCCTTCTATAGAAAATAAGATCAGCACCGGAGCCGTCGCACACGATGATATTGATAACGATGGAGATATTGACCTCTTTGTTGGAGAGCGGGTTAAAGTAGGACAGTATGGGGCAAAATGTTCTGGCTATATGCTGCTCAATGATGGTAAGGGAAACATGGTGGATAAGACTGCAGAGGTTTGTCCGGAACTAAAAGATATTGGAATGATCACCGATGCTGTCTTTAAAGATCTGGATGGTGATGGGCGGAATGAATTGATCGTAGTAGGGGAGTTTATGGGAATTGAGATCTTTAAAAACCAGAACGGTGTATTTGAATCCGTACAATGGGGTGATAACCGAAAAGGCTGGTGGAACGTGGTTACACCAGTAGATGTGGATGGCGACGGAGATCAAGACCTGGTGCTTGGCAATCATGGTTTGAACAGCAGGTTCAAAGCTTCACCGGAACAACCCATTCTTCTTTACTTTAGTGATTTTGATCAGAATGGATTCTCTGAGCCGATCTTAGCTAAGACCGGAAAAGATGGTAAAGATTATCCCTATGCTTTGCGACATGACCTGATGGGGCAGCTCAGTAGTTTGTCAAAAATATTTCCGGATTTTGAATCTTTCAAACAAGCGAGTATCAAAGATATTTTTACGGAAGAACAATTATCCGAGATTTCAGTGTTGGTAGCCAATGAACTGAGATCAGGAGTATTGATCAATCAGGGCAATCTTGAAT
>CBDUIU010000692.1:0-2928 GCA_965367335.1 uncultured Saprospiraceae bacterium | reverse complement strand
CGTATGGAATGGTGGCTGTTCAAGCTCCGTTTTCCCTAACATCTTTCGGATATAAGGGAATAAAATCATTTCTTCTTTCTTCATATGCGACAGAAGTTCTTGAGCAGAAGCGGAAAACAATTGTTCAATTTCAATTAACTCCGGATGGCGTGCACCGTGAACTTTTGCTACTTTATTCAGATAAGCAGTGAGTTCGGGAATCTTTTGTTCCACGTACCGGTGGTGCTTTTTTTCAATATAATCAGCCAGTAAATCCAGGTCCCAGGATTGAAAATCAATTGTTGACGCTTCCGTTTTAGCGGTGGCGGAGTTAAGTGCTTCGATCAAAGCCTCTGCATCAACCGGCTTTTTTTCACAAACCTCTGCGATACTTCTATTGCCTTTGCAGCAAAAATCAATACCATGAGATTTGAAAACGGAGGCAGCACGATAATCCTGTGCTACTAATTCCCCAACAATAGTTTCTTTTGAAATATTCATAATGTTGTATTTTTTTATATTCTAAAAAGTTGTATTCCAAATAGGATCAAACAAATCATCTTGGTGATCTCCATCCCAATATAATAGAAGTGCAGAGTGGAAGGCGGCACCTCTTGCGCTTGTATAAGCATATCTGCACGAATATCCAGGGCCGGAAGCAACCATACCGACTGAAGGATAACAATTAAGAAAGGGATGAGAAAGAATACATAGCTCCATTTAAATTTGTTGATGCCCGAAAACAACATACTTGCAATAATGATAATCGCTAAACAAAGCTCTACCTTATTCAAAGCATGAAAGACCAATTTACCAATACCCAGGCCTAATGGTACGGTAATGCCCGGTGCTTGAAATTTTAGCCAAGCTTCCATAAAACTGATCGCACCCACAAAGCCAATCCAGGTAAAAATACTGGCAATGGCGACGGGATATTTAACGCCCGAATTCATGAAAGTGGCTTGGATTGCGTATTTCGAAAATAATTGATTTTCGCCTGAAACATTTCCGCCATTTTTTCCGCCCGCCACTTAGCCTCATTGGCTTTCTCTCCTTTAAAATTTTCATCCAGCGTTTCAAAGAATAATTTTTTCCAGCGGTCAAAATGTTCTCCTTTCACAGGTAGTTGAGCATGTGGTGCGAACGGGCTGCCATAGTAAGTATGCTCACTCAAAAGCACTGTCTGCCAAAACCGGTACATTTTTTCTAAATGCTTGGGCCAGTTTTCCTGGATGACCTGGTTGAATATGTTTGCCAGCAAATCGTCTTGTCGAACTTTGCCATAAAAAGTATCCACTAAAACCTTTATATCTGCGAGGGTCGAAATATCTTTTTGTTCTTTCATTGAATATTTTGGATAAATTTATCCGATTTAAAATCAAAATTTTTACCGTTTTAAAAAAGCAAGCCCATCATGTAATTCATTTGCCAATTGCTGCACCGTCGTAGATTGAAGCATGTGCTTTAAGTCGTCCCGGATAGATTTAAATTGATGGTGCATGGGGCAAGGTTTACGTTCATTACAGTTCTTCAATCCCAGGCCACAGCCGTTATAGATATTATCACCATCAATGGCTTCTACAATGTGGAAAAGTGTGATTTCAGAGCGTCTTTTCTCCGGTATTTCATAACCACCACTTGCTCCTTTAGTAGAGATTACCAGGTTATGCTTTGCCAGCGATTGCAGTATTTTTGCGGTAAAAGCAACGGGTGAATCGATTGCTTTCGCAACAGCCTTCAAGCTGACTCGTTCACCTTGTTGTGACCGATCTGAAATATGGATGGTAGCTCTAATACCGTATTCGCAAGCTTTTGAAAACATAAATAACTGTTTTATAAGTACAAAGATAAGTAGATTTATTGAATAACGGACAATTTTGTCCGAGATAAGAGATGTATTTACAAACTAGTGACATTAAGCGCATTTGTTGAGCTTATTAAAAACAACAGTAATTGGCGTTTGCAGCTCAAAATTCCGGTCATCTGAAAATCCCGGGTCGATATAAAAAGGCCTTCTTTCCTGAATATAATGCGGCGTCCCCTTTTTTCCGCCACACCTATAACAAGATAGCCAAAATAAGATCGCTGTCCATCTACTTAATTATTTACGGTACTTTTTCCATGCTTTTAGGATCTCCTTTTCCCGTGCGATCAAACTTTTTTCTCCGGCCACCATCTTCATGCGTCGGTCCTCTGTGACCGCATCAGAATACCACCATTCATAAATATCCCGGCAACTCTGAGCCAATGGTGTGAAACTTAAATCATTAAGAATGGCGTGTTGATTATTGATGAGCGCAGTACCTGCGTTTTCTCCGGTTGGCATAATCCAGGGAACAGCATAGGGGACTTTATGTTTTAATAAAAAGTCGTAATCCGGAATATTAACAAAAGTAGCAGGTGAGCTAAACGCGGCATGAACACCATAAATAAAAGCCATCATTCCAGTAGGAGAGGCGGGGCCAACGGCATTATAGGTACCCGCCTTCCGATTTTCTATCAGTCTGATCATCCATTGGGCAACATCTCTAACGTCGATATACTGCACCGGATCTTCGGGCTGACCGGGTACTAAAATCTCACCGCCCATACTCAGGCGCACCGGCCAATAAGAAAATCGATCCGTTCGATCGCCAGGGCCCATCATGTAGGTGGGCCGGACAATAATCGTTCGCTCTGCTCCAAAGCTGGTCCTGGCTGCCAGCTCTGAATTAGCCTTCATCACACCATAACCATATTCGATCTCCTGATCTTCATCCATGTGCTCTGGCATCTTCAGGACCAGTGGGGTTTCTTCACTAATGTCTGAACCGAGGTAAGGATAATAGACGCCAGTGGAAGAGGTATAGAGATAAAGGTCAACCTTGTCGCGTAGCAATTCCGCAGTGTCCTGGGTCCAATTTACTTGATAGCCCGAGTTGTCAATGACGGCATCCCAGCTACGGCCCC
>CBDUIU010000691.1:0-2938 GCA_965367335.1 uncultured Saprospiraceae bacterium | reverse complement strand
GGTAGATTTAAAAGGAAAAAGTTTAAGAAAACGATCAAAACATCTATCTTGACATTATTGAAATCGTAAGTTATCCACAGAGGGGTCAATACTCCGGAATAGGGGGGTCAGACACTTGGTTCTTCGTCAATTTTGGTGAAACGAAAAAAAAACTCGGTCATAAACTCCAAGCTTGAAGGATTTGTATCTTTCCTTCATGGCACTTGAGACACTATTTCCAGACCTTCCTGGACTGGAACTGCAAAACATTTCAAAAACGGAAGATTCTTTTTTCGTTCACTTGGGCATTTCCTTTAAAAAAACATTCTGCCCAGGTTGTCATCAGGAATGTTCCCGGATACATAGTAAATATTATAGGCGCATAACTGACTTACCCTGGGCAGGCCATGCTGTAATTATTCATTTACAAGCCCGGAAGTTATTTTGTGATCATTCTAATTGTGAACGCAAAGTATTCACTGAGCGATTAGGGCAAGAACTTCCACCCTATGCCAGAAGAACGAAAAGATTGAATGGTCAATTGATTGCGATAGGGTTTGCTACAGGAGGGAACTTGGGAGCAGAATTATCCAAAATTCTGGGAATATTTATCAGCCCATCTACCATATTAAGGATACTTCACCGAACGCCAGATGCTGGTTTTGATACTCCAAAAGTGTTAGGAGTAGATGATTGGGCATTTCGAAAAGGTAATACATACGGGACAATATTAGTAGATCTGGAAAAACGGAAACCGATTGATTTATTACCGGACCGGGAAGCTTCGACACTGGAAGCTTGGCTGAAGGATCATCCTGGAGTTGAAATTATAAGTCGGGATCGGGCAAGCGCTTATGCCTTAGGAGCCAAATCTGGTGCTCCCGATGCAATTCATGTTGCTGATCGTTGGCATTTGCTGAAAAATCTGGGCGATGCTATGAAGCGGATGCTGGATAAACATAATAAAGAATTACGCGAAGCTGCAAAGGATATTGCCCGGAAAAAACGGAATCAAGAGATTGAACGCCATAAAATAGAGAAAGAAAAGGAAAAGCCAAAAGAAAAGACAAGTAATATAATTGCTAATGAAGGTGAGGCTTTATCAAAATTCCATCTAAATTTTCTGGAGGTGAAAAAGTTAAAAAAAGATGGCCATTCCATCCGGTCAATTCGGCGGCAAACAGGCATTCACCGTCAAACCATTAAAAAGTATTTGAAATATGAAGAATATCCTGAGAAAGATATATCCATATCAAAGACATCTTTGGCTTTGCCTTTTGAATCATATTTGAGGAAAAAATGGAGTGAAGGCCAGACAAACCACAAACAGCTTTGGCGAGAAATAAAAGAACAAGGATTTACCGGCTCATCCCAAAGTGTGTACCGATTAGTATCCAAATACCCTAAAGACCCAAGTACTGAAAATCTTCCACCTCCTTTGGAAGTAAAAACTTGGTCAGCCAAAAAAGTAAGCTTGTTATTAAGTAAACCTTTTGAAGATCTGAATGAAGAAAAGCAAAATTATTTACGTGCGTTTTACAAACGATGCCCTGAGGCCAACAAAGCCAGCCAATTAGCACGAAAGTTCAAAGGAATAACAAATAAACTCAAGAAAAAACAATTAGACCCTTGGATTAATAAAGCATTAGAGAGTGGCATTCCCGCTATAAAGAATTTTGCCAAAGGATTGCAACAAGATTACGATGCAGTAAAGGCAGCTGTATCATTGAAGTGGAGCAATGGCCAAGTCGAAGGCCAGGTGAACCGCCTAAAAACCATTAAACGAATAATGTATGGACGGGCAAGTTTCCGACTGCTTAGAAAAAGGGTGCTCATGGATTCCAGCTAGCGCTTTTCACCAAAATTGACGAAGAACCGGTTTGCTCCGATATATCCACCATTCCAGGACTAAAGCTAAATCACCTCAGACCAATGGAATTTGCGAACGTTTTCACCGGACCTGCCAGGAAGAATTTTACGCCATCGCTTTTCGTAAAAAAATCTATGCCTCTATCGAAGAGTTACAAGTGGACCTGGATAAGTGGATGAAATGGTACAACGAGGAGCGGACGCACAGCGGCAAACACTGTTTTGGCAAAACGCCTATGCAAACTTTTGAGGATACTCGGCATTTAGCTTTGGAAAAACGGCTGGATGAATTACCTTGGCGGGCAGCCGCAGCATCTGCCAATGACAAGCTCCCGTTAAGCATCAAAAATGGGGAGTTGGCTTTGGAAGATGATGCAGTGCGGAGTGAGTACCTGACAGTCGAGATTCCTACCGATTCTTGATGTCCGAAATTTCACGACTGTCAGAGGATATCTTGACTATTACAAATTATACCAATTGTGACGACACTGTAGATACCATTTATAAACCTTTGCTAATCACCAATAATCAACTCATTATACTCATCCATCGTATCATCATTGAAAGCCGATAAATAGACTTCCGTTGTCTTGGGATTATCATGTCCAAGAGCTTGTGAAATCACCGTCAATGGAACGTCCTTAGTATTTACAATACTGTTAAAGGAATGTCGAGCAACATAGCTCGTATGAGTTGATTCAATCCCGCAAAGCCGCCCTATTTCCTTCAAAGAGCGATTATATCTGCGAAGTTCATCCTTCGCCTGTAAAATCCAATCCAACTAACCCCCTCCATCCAATTTGCTCTTACACCCTGATTCCGGAGTACTGACCCCCTCTGTGGAGATCATACGATTTCTAATCAATTTCAATATTGTATAGTTTAATATATTCCTCTACATCTCCAGAAATTGGGTTTAATGATTTTTCTGCAGACTTTGCCCAATTTAGTTAGTCATTGAGAGCTGGGGAGATCTCTTTTCATTGTTAGTATCCATTAATGTCTTCCTCACCCGCCCAAACGCTTCCAAATAAGTTTCTTTCCCTTTCGTCCACTGCTCTCCCGCTTTTTGATGTAGCCAGCGAAGATA
>CBDUIU010000690.1:0-2938 GCA_965367335.1 uncultured Saprospiraceae bacterium | reverse complement strand
ATTATACCCCTTATATCGATTTCAGCTAAACCGAAAATTAGCAAAAGTAGAAGCCCTTCGACTCAAAGAGACACAGATCCTGAAAGCATTCATTGAAGGAGAAGAGAAAGAACGGAAACGGGTCGCCCGTGAATTGCATGATGGCCTGGGCGCTGTCCTGGCTACCGTAAAAATGCAAATCAGCAGTGTGCGGCACAAGTTCCCTAATATTGATGCTTTACCTGCGTATCAAAAAGCAGAATCGCTGGTGGATAATGCCTGCCGGACCGTCCGGGAAATATCACACGGCATGATGCCTCAGATCCTGGAGCAAAAGGGCCTGGAAGCAGCGATCAATGATTATTGCCAGACTTTAGCCAATCACAACGATATAATTTTTGATTTTAATTATTTTGAGGAGCAACCCTTGACTAACGAAACACTGAAAATAACTACCTTTCGGATAACACAGGAATTACTAAAAAACATCATCAAACACGCCCAGGCAAAAGAAGTCATTGTTCAATTGACGATTGAAGAAAACGAACTGTTCCTGATTGTCGAAGACGATGGAATAGGCTTTGATGTTGCTGCTACGCCGAAAGGGATCGGGATTAATAACATCCGTTCCAGAGTAGCTTATTTGGATGGCACCTTGGACATTGATTCAACCAGCGGGCCAGGCTCTACTTTTACGATTCAACTGCCATTAAATACAGCTAAAAGCGCCGCTGGAAGATGATAGACCATGGAAGTAAAAATTATTGTAAATCCCCTCCTCATAAATGAGGATATTTATATAACCCTCTAAAGGAAGGATGCCTGGAAATGAAGTTCAACTGATCTTTGTAGGACATTTGCTTACAATCTATTTAACATGATCAAATTGATATTTATAAGACATCTTTACCCCCTACTATTTTTCTCTTTCCTGTTTACCACTTTGAATGGTCAATCTATACCTGATCTCTTCGACGAGTTCCCCCCTGTTCTTTCACCCCTTCAATATCAATTAGCAGCAGATGAATCAGACTTGGTTTTGGCTTCCTATGATGATCTCCTCAAAAAAGAAGCTGACGCAATAATTAAGGGGATCGCCTATTTTCAAAAAGGGTTGCTTATAAAAAAAGAGCGGGCAGATTTGGAAGGCCTGGTCAGCGGTTATCGCAGTCCTGGTAATGTATATCAGGAGCAGGGTAATTATAAAAAAGCGCTGCAACAACAAATGGAGGCTTTCTATATTTCTAAGACTAAAAAAATGCAAACACCGGTACTAGAACTCCTCCTTAAAAACAACCAACTTCTACTGTTGGCGGGCGGACTAGGATTGGTGGCTTTATTAGCAACCTTTTTATTTTTTATCTTTCGGAAGCATCAACAACTGAATACCCAAAAGATCCTGCTTTTACAAAAAGAGCAGGAGACCCATCGGCTCAATGCGCTCATTGAAGCTGTGGAAAAAGAGCGGAAAAGAATAGCAAGAGAATTACATGATGAATTGGGCACCATACTAGCCACGGTAAAAATGGAAATCAGTAGTATCCCCTACCAACTTCCTCAAGCCAAATCCTTACCCAATTACCAAAAAGCTGAGTCACTGCTTGATAATGCCTGCCGGACCGTGCGGGAACTATCGCATGACCTCATGCCCTATGTACTGGAACAACAGGGCCTGGAATTCGCCATTAGCGATATGTGCCATAATTTGTCAAACCATTATGACATCAGTTTTGATTTTAATTACTTTGGAGAAGAACAACTTTTGAGTGATATTTTAAAAACAACAACATTCAGGATAAGCCAGGAATTATTAAAAAACATCATCCAGCATGCGGAAGCCCATGAGGTGATTGTTCAATTAACCATCGAAGAAAATGAACTGACCCTGATCGTAGAAGATGATGGCAAAGGCTTTGATGTTTCCACGCCGCCACAAGGGATGGGAATAGATAACATCCGGTCAAGGGTAGCTTATTTAAACGGAACGCTGGAAATTGATTCAATCATCGGCCAAGGCAGTACATTTACTATACAACTCCCTTTAAACAAGGTTTAAAGCTTAGCATCTGATAACTATACTACAGGTCGACGATCATCAAATTGTTATCGACGCGATGCCCCTTCATCTAGATCATAGCTTGCAGGAACTTGAATCCTTTATAAAAATCGGCTATCCTACAATTACAGATCTAAACGAAATAACAATCCATTCACAAAAGTTGCAAAATTACGTTTATCGAAGCAACTGGACAGACTCGGTCTCAATTACAGACAGTTTCTTTAGTTGATCTTGCTCCCACAGCCCGGGCAAATCCTTCAATGGCGTTCCTACTTCCGCCTTATAATTAACATAGTCCTGGAAAAGGATTCCCCCTACCCTTCTCGGGTTATAAGCTGACCTAAACCGCACGCCACCATTATTGACTTTATAATTATAGGCCAGAAAATCAATGAGGTTTGATGCTTTGTTGATCCAGTAGTAAAAGGTATCATCGTGATCCTGACCACCGCCTTCTTCATTGAAGGTGATTTCAATGATATGATAAGCTTGGTCTTTGATGATGGTTTCGCCCAGGTATTTTTTATTCACGGCTTTATCTTTCAACTTATGCGGGAGGGTGGCAAAATAGATCACCGAGTTCAGGGCTTCTGTATACCTGTTGATGTCTTTTTCAGATAAGTCAGTGGCTTTACCATTGATGGTCCGCACGAAGCCCTCATTACTTAATACATCATAAATTTTTTCTTCGTCTTTCGTACGAATCACCGTATAAGTAAACCGGTCGTGATCATTTTTAAAGGTGTATTTATTTTCTCTAAAAACAAATTCATAGTGGGCGGTTTCATAGTTCTCGCCACCATGTGCCCTAATCGTTTGTTGAACGAGTTGCTCCGCTTTTGAAAAAGGGGCAGCAGTACTAGTAGCTTTCTGATGGTGAGGCGTGCAGGTAGAAAGTAC
>CBDUIU010000689.1:0-2940 GCA_965367335.1 uncultured Saprospiraceae bacterium | reverse complement strand
AAGCTTTTCATGACTGAGATCGTCGCCCGGTGCGAAGTCGGTATTGATCTCCATGCTTTCCGGGTTAAAGTATCCCAGAGCGATAATCTGACGTTGAGAGCGAATAATATCAGAACGACTGAACTTCTGTCCGGGTCTGGTACGCAATTCTCGTCGAATTACATGCTCATGAGTCCGGTCATTTCCTCGGATAATAACTTTATCGATTGTGGCTTGAGCCCCTTCTAAAATTCGGATCTCCATGTCAATTGAATCATCCACTACAGCTGTCTCAATTGCGTCAACATTAAAAAAGAGATATCCATTATCCAGGTAGAGGGTACTAATGTCACGACCATCCATACTAAACCGTAACCGGGTATCTAATAATTCCTGGTTATAAACATCTCCACGTTGGATGCCTAAAACGGTTGTCAGATAATCCGTGTTGTAGATCGTATTTCCTTTCCAGGAAATATTCCGGAAATAATAACGCCCACCCTCATCTAAATCCATGTGAATGTTAATTAGTCCATCTTTATCTCTCCAAATACTATCTTTAACCACTGTTGCATCCCGATAACCTAAGCTATTATAATAAGCGATCATTTCCCGCTTATCTTCTTCATAATTGTCTTTAATAAAACGAGAGGATTTGAAAAGTTTTCTTTTCAAGTTAGTATCATCTAGTTTTTTACGAAGTTTTCGGCTGCTTACACTTTTATTACCAGAAAACGTGATATTCTTGATTTTCACCTTTTCATTGCGATCAATATTAAAGATTAAACGAACGGCATTGATCATTTTTTCATCGGGCACTTCTTCCACGGTCACTTCTGTGTCCAGAAACCCTTTTTCTTTGTAAAAATCCTGAATCGTAACAATCGCATTCGTTTTAGTATTCTTTGTTACTATTCCACCTTTGATAAGAAATGGTTCTAAAATTTCATTCAAGTCATCATGATCTGATTTCTTGACTCCTTTAAAAGAGTGACGGGCCAAACGCGGTAATTCTTCTACAAGAATTTCTAAAAAGACAATATCTCCGATGGTTTTTTCTGTACGAATCTGTACATCCGTAAATAGTCGTAATTTCCATAAAGCACGCATTGCCCTGGTAATTTCAGGGCCAGGGATACGAAGTTTGTCGCCCACCTTAAACCCGGCAATGGCAATTATAGCATTATCATCACTAAAGTTAGCACCGTGAACTTTAACCATTCCGATTTCATATTCCTGAGGATTAGAATAATCTATCACTTGAATACTATCCGATTGTGCATTAGAAAACCCGTAGTTAAACAGGAGGCAACTACAGGTAAGCACGAATAGAAGGCAAATTTTTCTCATAAAATCGTTTATAAAACTAAAAATCAGGGTACAATAACTGCTTGTGTTAAATATACTGTATGGGGTTAATCCAAAAAAGAGTGCAAATATACTTAAAGCCGATGACTTCTAAGACTATAACCTAAAGAACGAACAGCTTTTACTGCTGTTGTTTAGAATAGACATCCTTAACAGCAGTATTTGTCGGATAAGACACAAAACATTGCATTACATGAGAGCAGACAGTACTTTAAAGAAAAAGCGTTGGGGCGAACTGAAAAATAGTTTTGGGTTCTATGCTCATATTGTACCTTTGCTCGTAACAAAGCTTAATTTTACTGCGTTTTATTCTTATTAACCAGGCCGTTAAACATTCATTAAAGTCTAATCCTGACTTCACCGCGGCTTGGAAATTGCGCTATGCTAATGATGATACGATTGACTATTATAATTGCTTACCTTTTTACTTCGGTTATTGCCCATGCTAACCTGGATCAATTATTTAATCATCGGATCGCCACTACCTTACAGGCTGTCAGTCTGTATCAGGATAGCAGTTTTAGCGCAAAAGTGCATCACACGTTTTCCGAAGGAGAAATATTGGAAGTCGTTAGTGAAACGCAACAAGAGCATGAGGACGATTCCCAAAACCAGCGATTTAAATGGTTTCAGGTGAAGAATGAAGAGGGTCATACAGGCTGGATTTTTGGCGATGCCTTGGCAGTCATCGTCCCAGAACAAAAGTTGGAAACTCACCTGAAAACGATCCACAAACAGAAAGTAACGTTCAACAATGGTTTTGAAAATGCAGTCATGTGGATTGCTTCAATTGAAGGTCATGACAATTTTAACCGCAATAATTTCCTCAATCCCATCTATCAGGAAACTTACCTTGTTATCACTAATAAAAAACGCAAAAGTGTTTTTGTCCAATGTGCCGGTGCCAGCACACAAGGAGTTAACAATGTGTATGCAATAAACTTAAAAGATATCTCAGGGGATCAGGTTCCGGAAATCATTCTGGTGACCAAAAGTCAAACAGTGGGTTCTCCCATCGAAAATCGCCATCTTCAGATTTTTTCTTTTCAAGCAGGAACACTATCAAATGTTTTTGAAGAGCGGTTGACACTAACCTTTGGAGACGACCAACCTTCTCCGGCACTGTATAAGCACGTCGACATTGAATTGCCATATATTCGGGTGGCCTATGTTGACTATATCAAATGTGATCAATTTAAACTTCCTTACAAGCCCTCAGTTAATGATGAACAAAAGGCCCGCTGTTTGGAATATGTCACTTATACTTATGCTTGGGATGACTATCAGAAACGCTTCCTGCCATTATATGAAGAAAGCCATACCGTTCCTCATGCCGGGGTACGCAGCGGGAGTTCCTCATTACTTAACAAACCGGAATCCAACGCTACCATTATTAGTACTATTCGCCAAAATGAAGTACTTCGGGTAATCCAACATTTTGAGCGATTCACGCTAAAAGGCGCTACTAAACATATTGAACAATATTTTTACGTACAACTTACTGACGGTCGAAAGGGGTATGTTAAAGCTAATCAAATTGGATTTATAGACAGCGAACACGCTACACTTTTGAATAAATATTACAACAATCCT
>CBDUIU010000688.1:0-2953 GCA_965367335.1 uncultured Saprospiraceae bacterium | reverse complement strand
ATAAAAATGTTTCACTTCATTTACACCAGCATCAATAAAAGCCTGATTTTGTAAAATGCGTCCGGTATAGAGTAGGGCATAAGCCTGTGAATTGCCCCAGGCATGCCAATAGTTTCGCCAGCTTAAAAAGGCATAATGAGGGGGCTGCCGTTCATCACCCAGTTGCACCTCAAGCAATAAATTTCCCAAGCGAGTCAACAGTGCTTTGGTTGCCTCAGCAGGTTGAAGCCGATAGCGGTTCGTAAGGCCAATCATAATGACGGCCGCTTGATCTGCGCCCATTTCTGCTAAACATTCGGGAGTGGCTACGCCTTCATAAAAAAGACTCTGTGCTGAATTTGAGCATAGATTTTCCATATTGAGAAATAGCCTATCCATTGCAGCATGGCAACGACTTTGCAGATCGACCAAAGTTGGCGATTCCAAAAGCGTAACTTCTGATAAAGCCCATAAGGCCCGCCAGGACCACCAGTTGGCTATTGCCAAACTATTTTGATGGGTTTTATTTACCTGGGGCCCAGGCAGGAGGAAATTATAAAAATACCCATTTTCTGCTTGCATAAACAATAAAAACTCAGTCAGAGAACGAATCTTTTCAATTTCTTCATGGGATGGATTAGTGGCATGTTGACGGGCGTAAAAAACTAAAGTACGGGCGACATCATCTACGCAAGTAAACCCTTCATCCTCATCAGTGACCAAGTGATAATCAGGGGCTTCAGCATAGATCCAAATCGTGCCTACTTGTTTGTTCTCAATTGTTACTTGTTCATAGAGGTGATTGAGATGGGCGGTGTTGATAAGTGAAATAGGTTCGCTTTTTTCCGGAGTGGAGCAAGTTGTAGTTAAGATAATCACAGAAAAAATACAGGTTACTTTAAAAATCCGCATAGGTAATTGATAAAGGATTTTTGAATAGCATATGATTCGATATAACCATATAATCAGGTAAAACAGGCGACACCGAATTGGATGGTGTCGCCTAAAACTTTACTATACCGTGGTTAGAATTTTTGCTAAAATTTCCTGAATGGAAAAGGTAGCGCCACAGATAACTTCATCCGAGGCACCATAGTATAAAGTGATTTTATCACCATTAACAATGTGTCCGTTGGTGAAGATCACATTTCCAAAAAAACCTTTCAATTCGTATTCAGAAGTAGGTTCGAATAGTGGTTCAACGGAGCGAGCTAGTACCTTCGAGGGGTCCTTAAGGTCTAATAGGATAGCTCCAAGGCAATAACGATTTTCGTGGTTGGCTCCGTGATAGATCTCAAGCCATCCCTCTGAGGTTTTAATCGGGGCGGCACCTGCACCAACCCTGGCGCTATCCCAACTATCTTCTCTAGTGTGTAAAATACATTGATGATGTCCCCAGTGTATCAAATCATAAGAAGAAGCGATCCAGATGAAATTGCCACCTAATCCTATTCCCGAGGGCCGGTGAAGGCAGTAATATTTATCTCCAATCTTTTCTTCAAAAATCGCACAATCCTTATTGTGTGGAGGAAGGATCATTCCTTCACGAGTAAAGTTCTGCCAGTCCTGGGTGCGCATCAAACCTACGCCAACTCCTTGTTCGGAAACCTGGGTGTAGGTGAGTAAATATTCTTCTCCAATCTGACTGACCCGGCAATCTTCAATGCCATAAGTCTCAAGTGCGCCTTGTCCAAATAGTTTTGTTGGAATATTATCGGGCTCGTAAAAATTTATTTCGTCATCGCTACATACCAGACGTAGGTGAGAAATGGTAGACAACAACATACGACTATTGTAGGTGAACTTTCGCGGATCAGAGGTGTCTAATTTTGGGTCGTTACGGTCAAATTCAATTATTTCTATACTGCTATCTGCCCGCATGATCGGAAGCGAAACTTTACCTGCTTCTTGTGGCGGTCGTTCAGCAACGCGCAGAAGTAACCAGGTTTTACCTGCAAAGCGAAAAGCACCGGGATTCATAACACATTCTACTACCCAGTCTGGCCTGCTGGGTTTGATATCATTAGTAGTTAGAATTGGATTTTTTGCAAAACGATGTACCATACATGGAGGTTGTTGATGGGCAATAAACAAGACTGTATTTTGCAATGCCGGGGTTGTGTGAAAATCAATAATAGTAATAATTCTATTAAGCGCGATAGAAATCTAAACTTACCTTTAAGTCCAGAGGTACTACCCGTCTGATTTTTCACACAACCCCATACAAAGCTAAGAAACGATCATTAATTGCTTATAGCTAAGCCAAAGCTAATAAGTTTAATGTTTCGTAAACTTTAATGATCCTAAATTTTTCCCACCCAGGATGAAATTAACAGCATACATTCCAGGAGTGTAGTCTTGAACATGAAGATCTAACTGACCTGAAGCTACATCACTTTTGCTAAAGCGCAATAAGTCAACCTGCCTTCCCTGAACATCGTAAACCTGCAATTGTAGTGTCTGGTTTGCTGGTAAACTGTGTTTGATGGAGACAATATCCATAGTCGGATTTGGAAAAACCTGCTCGATAAAAGCGTTGACTAAGTTTGGTTGCCAAGTACTAACGAGGGCGCCATTGTCATATAGTTGTTTGGCTTCTTCACTTGTTAGTGCTCTGTTATAAACTTTTACATTATCTAATCCTCCCTGGAAATACTGACCACCATCAATGACATTACTTCCAAAACCAAAAGGACGAGCGGTGGAATTCAACTTACCCATTGCAGGTTTTCTATTCACCTCAATGCCATTTACATAAATTAAATCATTATCACCATCATGTACCATTGTGACATGCCACCAAAAACCAATCACCATTTCATTGCCGTCACCACTATCCATGTCAGAGATGAAAACCGGGAATTGTGTGTTATTGCTATTAGTCGTCCAAACGATTTTCAAATGTTGGGGTAGAGATATTTTCCACCGTTCGCTCCAATGACCAAAAGTCATGATATAGGCTTCTGCGTCTTGT
>CBDUIU010000687.1:0-2960 GCA_965367335.1 uncultured Saprospiraceae bacterium | reverse complement strand
AGTATGATTTTAATTTGTGCTGCTAAAGATAGTAATTCGGTTGGAAAAGGATTTGTCAGCGTATGAATAGCCATTACTTTCTTGGTGGTGACTAGCGCTATGATTACAAATCAACTAAATTACTTTTTGAATAACTTTTCCCAGATAAGGCAATACTTCTGAAGCAAACCATTCATTCTTCCGCAACCAAAATTGATTTCTGGGTGAAGGGTGAGGCAGGGGTAAATATTTCGGTAAATAGTCATTCCATTGTCGAACCGTCTCTGTCAGGTTTTTTCCCCGCAGATCTCCCAGGTAATATTTTTGTGCATATTGACCAATCAACAAAGTCAGTTGAATTTCGGGCATCATTTTGATCAATGTCATGTGCCATTGAGGAGCGCATTCCGGACGAGGCGGCAGGTCACCTGATTTTCCGCTACCAGGATAACAAAAGCCCATCGGAAGAATACCAAAAATGCGTGGATCATAAAAGGTAGCATCATCTACACCTAACCACTGGCGCAGTCGTTTGCCGCTGGCATCATCCCAGGGAATTCCGGACTCATGGACTTTTCTTCCCGGCGCCTGCCCAACGATCAGGATCTTCGCTTCCGGATGAATGGTGACCACGGGGCGTGGAGTGTGAGGGAGGTGGTTCGCACAAACGGTACAATTAGCAACTTCTTTAGGAATCATTTTACAAAGATCATTGCTGAGGTAGCTGCCATGCGGATGGTTCCACCTGTCATGGAGCTCAGGCCAGCTTCATTGATTTGATTTTGAGTGAGGACTAACTTCCAGGGGCCTTTAGGAATGGTCACTGGTAAACCTTCGCGATTACCATTAAACAGCACCAGAATTTTTGACCAGCTATCGCCAACTGCTTTGCCATTTAAAGTATAAGCAATGACACCTTTGGGGCTGTCCAGGAATTTTAAGTGCTCCTGGATTAGCGCATTGGAAGGCATCCGGAAGGCTGGGTGACTTTTGCGAAGCCTAACCAATCCTTTGTAATATTCAAATACCTCCTGGTACTGAGCTTTCCGGGGCCAATCTATTTGGTTGACGCTATCCGGTGATTTGAAAGAATTTTCTACACCACCTTTCGTCCGTAAGAACTCAACTCCGGCATGAAGAAAAGGAATACCTTGAGAGGTTAGCACTACCGCGTTAGCTAGTTTGTGCATTTGAATGAGTTCGGCTTCATCTCCGTCCTCCACGGAATTAACCAGGCGATCGTAGAGGGTATGATTGTCATGGCAAGAGACATAGTTGATACACTGAAAAGGCTCTTTTGCCCAGGGCGCATCTGAGTAGTTGACTTTAGCGTAATCAATTTGTGGGTGCTGGGTAGCTGCTACGATACCGAACTTTACAGACGCTTCCATATCTGGTTTTCCACTGGCAAAGCCGGTATCTTCATGAGCGAAAACACTACCCTTTAAGCCATCCCGAACATCATCACTAAAGGCAGCAATGCGATCCAATTGGTGGGTATACTTTTTTAGACTTCGTTTGGGTTCCGGTAGTGGACTATCGCCCGCAGTCCATCCTTCTCCGTATAACAAGATGCTTGGATTGATCTCGTGTAATTCTTTGCTGATCAGGTTCATGGTCTCCTGATCGTGGATGCCCATCAGATCAAAACGGAACCCGTCAATATGATATTCCTGAACCCAGTACTTCACGGATTCAACAATGAATTTACGGGTCATGGGGCGATCAGAAGATGTTTCATTACCACAGGCGGAAGCATTGGCAAAACTGCCGTCTTCATTTTGACGATAATAATAACCGGGGACGAGCTGGTTAAAGTTGGATTCCTCGGTGCGGCCGGTATGGTTATAAACGACATCCATAACAACGCGTAGCCCATTTTCGTGTAGAGATTTGATCAATTGTTTGAACTCACGGATACGCACATTGCCGTCTTCCGGGTTAGTCGAATAACTTCCTTCCGGGATATTATAATTTTGCGGGTCATAGCCCCAATTGAACTGTGGTTCATCCAAGTTGCTTTCATCCACCGTGTGGTAGTCGTAGGAAGGCAAAAGGTGAACATGCGTGACGCCCAGGTCTTTAATATGATCAAGCCCGGTGACAACATCAGCCGGGGTTTGAGTCCCCGTTTCTGCCAGGCCAAGAAATTTCCCTTTATGCTGAATGCCGGAAGCAGGATGAACAGAGGCATCTCGTACATGGATCTCATAAAGGATGGCATCTGTTTTATTATTGAATGCCGGGCTTTTGTCTTGGGCCCAGCCTTTAGGGTTGGTTTTCTTCAAATCGACCACCATGGCACGGAGGCCATTAGTACCGCAGGCTTTGGCATAAGGATCAGGCACTTCGTTCAGCCATTTGCCTTGCTGCTTGATACGAAAAGTATAGTAAGTCCCCAGTAAATCCCTATTTTCTTCTTTTACCCAAACCCCGTCATTTCCCCGACTCATAGACAAGGTTTTACGGACCTTTCCTCCTAAAGCTTTATCGTATAAACGCAACTCCATGACTTCTGCAGTCGGCGACCAGACCTTAAAAGTCGATTTTTCTGGTGTATACCTTAGCCCAAGGTCGTCACCCTGGTATACCGGATATTCTTCAAAAGATTGATACGTCGGGGCGGCAGGTTGACAGCTCATGAAAAGTAGGATTATACAACTAGTGAGGAAAAGCAGAATAGATGGCTTCATGTAAACGTATTGATTAATCGAAAAAAATATCAGGAATCATTCAAGGTCTGATGTCCTGATGATCAATTGCAGGCTAAATGTAACTGTTTTTTAAGAAAAAATGCCACTCCAAACGGAGTGGCACTGCAATCATCAAACTTGGATGATTAAATTGTTTGAGTTAAAATCGCGGTGAAAAATAATATAAATGTCAGGTACCAAGGTCTAACACCCTACGGGGTCTAACACCCACGGGGTAGGCTGTTCAAAATACAGGTGTTTTTAATAAAAAATAAACTCAGTTTTTAG
>CBDUIU010000686.1:0-2963 GCA_965367335.1 uncultured Saprospiraceae bacterium | reverse complement strand
AGCTTCCACAAGCACTGTTGTTGGGAGAACTGTCTACATCTCGTTGGTCCGCCGCAATAACCTGAGCAAAAGAATACATTGGTACATTGGCATTCAGTACAAATAAATTTAATCGCAGGGTAGCAAAGCCACCGGCAGGAATAGTTCCCACATGCCATTCTTGATTGCTGTGGTAAGTACCTTGTGAAGCTGTATATTCATTTCCTCCCTGAAAGACGGTGCCGGCAGGTTGACTGGCAAAGACCCGGACATTGGTCGCTTCCTCATTTCCATTATTTTCTATCCGCAGCGTAAAAGTCTGATTTTTGTATATCTCAGGCTTTTCCGGATCGCTGGTCATACTAAGCTCCAGGTCAATCCCGGTTTGAGCATGCTCACAAATGGGATCGATGACACTGAGCTGTCCACCAGTTTGATCAAGGATTAAAGCGGTAGAAGAGGAATTGCGTAGGATCTGTTCGAAACGAGTACGGTAGGTTGTGATGGTATCTTCTTCATTACTGCCAGCATTGATCAAACGGATGTCGGTTGATGTTGGCGGAGGATCGAAGTAAATTTGTTGACCATTGGTAGCGGCGACACTATCCGGACCAGATTGTAAGTACCCAAAAGAAACCCAATCGCCTACATAATCTGTATTCCCATTAAGTTTATAAGTATAATTAACAAATTTCATATTCAACAGATCGAACTCATAGCGAACGATTCCTGATCCCCGGCTTTTTTGACCCACATAGTAGTAATTTCCTGGGGTATAAAATTGGTAACCATTGCCGCACGGTGTCCGGATGAATTTATTGAAAGTCGTACCGATATAGAAAAGCTGACCTGTTTGTTCCAGTTGCTCATCATAACGGAGAAACGCATGAGAGGTGGTTAGCGTCAAAAAAGTTCGGGCAGTTTGATAGTACAATGCGAAAGAATTTCCGGGCAAAGGAATCACCTGAAAGACTCTATCCAAAATGACCGCCGCATTATAATTGTTGTTAAATACTTTTTTAGTCGCAAGTACATTTAGGTCTGTATCTGTTTTAAAGATCATCAATGAATCGACGGACAGGTAAGGATTTGGGCTTGGAGAAATAAACTTTTGAAACCCGGCTAAGATAAAAGAGCCATCTTCCATTTCCCCTACTGCCTCAATATTGGGCATTTGGGCTTGTAGCGGTGCAGGAATATCCTTGCGGTAAACTTCTGTCCCATTTGCCAGTTTTTTAATGATTTGATTGTTGTCAACCCAAATACTGTCAACGGCTAGAACACCCAAATCAGATTCATTGAGGATGACTCCGGTTGCATCCAGGCTGACTTGCCGGATGTTACGCTGATTAAGGATGTACAAGTCTGTATGACCATTGTTGTCCGTTTCATGGCAAATCACTTCCCCGGAACCAAGGTTGGTCGTACAAGGACTCTGACACCAGCTGGAAGTCACAAAACAAAGGAGAAATAGTAAGCTTAGGGGTTTCATGGCAATTACTTTGTTTGAGTTATTGTTTTTTAAAAGCCTATATAGATGAGTTGCTATCTACTATAATCGGGTTTTTACAAAATAAACCGGTATATGTCGATGTGCATTTTCCAGCAATACATAATACATCCCTGCATTCAATTGCTGTACATTAAGGCGTAAGATATTTTTCCCTTTTTGTAGCGATACTGTTTTTACAGCTGCTATTCTGCCCATAACATCATATACCTGCAAGCGAATATCTTCATAATCTCCGGCTGCTCCCATATCAATCATTAAATCGTCGCTAACAGGGTTAGGATACACATTGTTGAAAACCAGGCTGCGCTGCGCATCGAATGTGATGATCTTCGGCGAACTACCGTTGTTCCTTATAATACTGGTGCCAGGCTGAATACTCACCGCAGCCTCATCATCTTCATTTGGCGTGCAACAAGTGCCATTACCCGGAGTGGAGTCAGCATCCGGCTGGTCCTGACTGGTGACCTGGGCATAATTGGTGATCACCTGATCGCTTACCAGGGTAAACAAGGTTAGTTCTAACACTTCAGTTCCGCCAGCTGCCACATTACCCACCGACCAGTTTCCCAGCCAATTGTCGTAGGTTCCTACGCTGGCATTGTCACTGGTATACACCAGGCCACTCGGCAATGGAAATTTAATATTTACTCCGGAGGCAGCAGCATTGCCACTGTTTTCGATGGTCAAGGTGTAGGTGACCGTTTGGTAAATGTTATAAGTAGCTTGGTCGACGCTTAGGCTCAATGCCAGGTCCACGCCATCCGAACCACCGCCACCATTGCTGATGTTGATCGCTTTGAAAGTTGTATTGTTCCCTTCATTGGATTCATCGATGACTCCGTCGCGGTCTGCATTAAGAATGATAAAGTAGTTCCCATCGGTAACCGTAGGCACAGTGAAATTACTGGTAACGCCACTAATGCTACCTATTGGTGTATTGCCGGTATTGACAAACCCAACAGACAGGTCATCCGGGCTTAGATTGTTATCAGTAGAGAGGTAAACGCCAATAACATAATCACCGGTAGCTGCGGCATTGCCAGTATTATTTAGGTCAAAACTGAAGTTGAGCACGTCTCCGGGTTTAGCTGTTCCAGGTGCGTTGAGGTTGGAAAGGCTTAGGTCTGGCTTATCGGTGCCGCCACCTCCGCCATTGCCAGGTAGAATCGTTACTGCTGCTTCATCATCCTCGGCAGGGACAGGGCCCGGATTGTTGCCAGGGCGACTATCTTCGTCGTCAGGAGTGGCAGCGGCTACTTGTGCATAGGCAGTTACGGCATTTGCGTCTTGTAAGGTGAAAAGCGTCAGGTTTAATTCGACGGTAGTACCAGCATCGAGATTACCAAGATTCCACTCACCTAGCCAATCGCTGTAAACACCTGCGCTTACATTTTGACTAACAAAAGCCATTTGTGCCGGCTTTTTAAATTCCACTTTAATATTGTTAGCAGCAATACCGCCTCGGTTACTG